>NZ_QQRR01000002.1:900000-1133163 GCF_003439925.1 Haloprofundus halophilus | reverse complement strand
TAAGGCGGCCACAGCGGTGAGGTAACACCCGTACCCATCCCGAACACGGAAGTTAAGCTCACCAGCGTGAACGCAACTACTGGAGTGCGCGAGCCTCTGGAAACACGTTCTCGCCGCCTACCACTCATACTTCATCCACCACCCGCAGAGCGACAGCACCGCTCCGCGGGCGTTTCTATTTCGAACAGTTGTGGCTATATTCCGCCGCGGCTGAATACAATCATCAGACCACCGGCACACTTATCTTTCTATCCCGCATGACATGTATTAGTAACATCTCTATGAGTGACTCGTCGACACCGTCGGCCGTCCGTTCGGGACTCCACCTTCGAAGAGCCGAGGACGAAGCGCCGCTACCGTCGACGCTGACCCGAACGCCGTCGGTCGACGTCGTCGCCGTACTGACAGAGACGACGCCCGACGAGTGGCTCGACCGGTGGCGAACGGAGGTCGGTCCGGAACCGGCGGGACAGACGATTCTCGCTATCGACGAGACCACACGGAGCACGGCGGCTTCGACGCCGAGTCCCTCGGTTTTCGGCGGTACCTCTCTGACGAACACGTCTGCGCCGGTCTCACCCGAGGTCGTCGCCGACACGCTCGAGACTGCACTCGCGCGACCCGCGTCGGAACGACTGCTGTTCGTCTGGATCGAGTCGCTGACGCCGCTTTTGGAGGGTAACTCGGCAACTCCGTTGCTGCGGACGCTCCACAAACTCGCCGAGCGCGACACCGTGCTCGGAATCTGTCACGCGGAGGACGGCGCCGTCGACGCGTCCGTCGCCGAGCTGTTCGACAGCGTCGACGTCGCCGAGCCGATGTCGACCCGAATCGACCGGCTTCGGGCGGAGAACCCGACGAACTTCGGGTATCTCCGCCGACACTGGCGAGACGCCAAACGCGCAATCGAGCAGTCGACCCGAAGCTATCCGCAAGCCCGACAGCTCCACGCTGGACTGGGAGAGACCGAGACGACGCCGCAGAGCCTCGGCGTCGCGCTGCAAGCGCTCGTCGAACTCGGCGTCATCGAACTGTGGAACGACACCGTCGGGTCGAACCGCTACGACCTGACGACGTACGACGCCGAGCTACTCGGTGCGGTCGGCGAGTCGCTGTCGAGGACAGACGAAAGCGGGTAACTACGACCCTGTCGAGGGCGCGCGAAGCGACTCCTCGACGACAGTTCCGTCCGGGTCGAGCGTCACTGTTCCGAGAGACACCGTCTCGCCGGTCGGTGTCGACGTCGAGATGTCGCGCAGCACCGTCTCTTGGTCGAGTCGCTCCCAGACGACGCGTTCGACCAGCCGCTGGAACTCCTCGGGGTCGGTCCACCCCGAGTCGATGTCGGAGGGAACGCGGACGACGAACTGGAGGTCGGTCTCGGTGACGTGGATGCCGACGCCGAACGTATCGCTCATGGGCGGTCGTTCGTCGGAGAGACACAAAGAGCCGTTGAACGCCCTCGATGCGCGGCGAAGGTGGCCGGCCGTCGCCGAAGGCGCGTGTACGACAGTTTCACGCACACGCGACGCGGGTAGAACGGTTTTTGGGCGTCGCTCCGCCAGAACGACCAATGAGTTACAAGATCGGCCTCGTGGGCAAACCCTCGGTGGGCAAATCCAGTTTCTTCAACGCGGCGACGATGAACGACGTTCCGGAGGGCGCGTACCCCTTCACGACCATCGACCCGAGCATCGGCGAGGCGTACGTTCGCGTCGACTGCGCAGCACCGGAGTTCGACGAGACGTGTACCCCGAACACGGGATTCTGCAGCCACGGCACCCGCTACGTCCCGGCGAAACTCGTCGACGTGGCCGGTCTCATCCCCGGCGCGCACGAGGGGAAGGGCCTGGGCAACCAGTTTCTCACCGACCTCAACGAGGCGGACGTGCTCGTCCACGTCGTCGACTTCTCCGGGGAGACGGACATCGAAGGCGAGGCGACCGAGGGCCACGACCCCCGCGACGACATCGACTTCCTGGAGGACGAACTCGACATGTGGTACCTCGAAATCCTCGAGAAGGGAATCGAACGCTACCGGGGCGGCTACGACGGCGACGAGAAACACATCGAAGAAGACCTCGCAGAGCAGATGAGCGCGTTCAAAATCGACAAAGACCGGATGAAGCAGGTCATCCTCGCCGAGGGGCTCGAACTCGACCCCGAGACGTGGGACGCCGACGAACGCGAGTCGCTGGCCCGCGAGATTCGAAAGCGGACGAAACCGATGGTCATCGCGGCGAACAAGATGGACAAACCCGTCGCTCAGTCGAACTACGAAGAGGTCACCGCCGACCCCGACTACGACCACCTCACGTTCGTCCCCGCGAGCGCGCACGCGGAGAAAGCACTGAAGAACGCAGACGAAGCGGGTATCATCGAGTACGACGCCGGCGATGCCACCTTCGATATCGTCGGCGACGTCGCCGGAACGCAGGACGTTCCGGCTGGCTCGCGGGACGGAAACCGTCCCGCGAACGTCTCCGAGGAACAGGAGGCGGGCCTCGAACAGATTCGGGAGTTCGTCGAGGCGTACGGCGGGACCGGCGTGCAGGCCGCGCTCGAAGCCGCCCTCTTCGACGAGCTCGGTTGTATCGCCATCTTCCCCGGCAGCGCCAACGGCAAGAAAGACGAGAAAGGCGTCTTCCGCGACTGCTTCATCCTCCCCGGGGAATCGACGACGGAGGACTTCGCCTACCACCTCCACTCGGACATCGGCGACGGGTTGCTCCACGGCATCGACTGCCGTAGCGGTCGTCAGATCGGTTCGGGCCACGAGCTCGGCCACCGCGACGTGGTCGAGATACTCACGACGAACTGAGCGCTCCGACGTGAGCGGTCTGACGCCGGCGGCGAGAATCAGTCGAATCGAGCGGGCGAAGATACGAACCGACCACCTGTGAGCCGAACGAACTATCTTCCTGCCGTCGAATTACTCGGTCGATGGTGCGCAAGCAACTGGAATCCGCTCGCGCAGCCCCACTCCAGGAGGTGTTGGACGCCCTGGACGACCCCGACTGTCGGACTATCGTTCGGCAACTCGACGATGCCATGACCGCACGACAGCTCTCAGACGCCTGCGACATACCCCTATCGACGATGTACCGCAAACTCGAGCGCCTCACCGACGCGTCGCTGCTCGACGAACAGACCGAGATTCGAAGCGACGGCCACCACACCACCTGGTATCGAGTGTCGTTTCAGTCGGTCGAAATCGGCTTGGACGAGAGCCGGCAGTTCGAGGTAGTGATAACCCGGCGCCCGCAGTCCGCCGACGAGCGGCTCGCAGACCTGTGGTCGCAGGTCCGGAGGGAGACGTGATCGACCCGACCACGCTGAGTCCGCTCGTCGTCGCGCTCAAGACGCTCACCCTCGTTCTCGGCGGACTCATCACCTACTACGCGTACAAGGCGTACCGACGGACCGGGGCGGTGGCGCTTCGACTGCTCGCCATCGGGTTCGGTATCGTCACCCTCGGGTCGTTGCTCGCGGGCGCCGCAGACCAGGTGCTCGCGACCGACCAGATGTACGCGCTCGTCGTCGAAAGTGGACTCACCGCCGTCGGATTCGCCGTCATCGTCTACTCGCTGTACGTCGACTGAATCGGCCGAGTGCGAACACGGGACAGCGTTCCGGACGGTCGGTTCGGTCGGGGCGAGACGGTCGGTTCGGTCGGAACCGAGCGGCCGACTCTCCTCAGTCGTCGTCGCGGGTCGTCGCGGCGCTGGTGTCGGCTCCCCGCCCGCGTCGTCGCGAGACGAACCGGCCGACTTCGACGCCGACGAGCCCCACGAGACCGACGAGGCCGACCGCGAGCGCGAACAGTTCGGGGATTCCCATCCACACCGGCGTGATGTACATCAGGCCGTTGAGATACTTCCCGGGTATCACGTTCTTGAGGCCGATCCAGAACTGCTCGTCGACCGAGGGGTTGCGCGAGCCGATGTCGGCGGACTGTGCGCTCGGACCGCCGCTGGATTCGTCACCCGTGCCGAGGCGCTCGGACTCGTAGGGGAACGCGATGTTGACGCTCCAGACCACCTCTCCCTCTTCGTCCACCTCGAACACGCGGTTGCCGTTGGAGTCGGAGACGAGCGTGTGGCCGTTCGGCAGCCGGTCTGCGTCGCGGGGCCACTGCATCTGGGCGTCCCGCCACTTCCACGTCTCGACCCACTCGCCGTCTTGGCGCTGGTACTCGATGACCCGGTTGTTCTCGGAGTCGCCGATGATGACCGCCGGCCCGCCCTCCGATTCGGGGATGTAATCGGGGTTGTGCTGCTCGTTGAGGATGTCGTAGTTGTCCTCCTCGCCGAGCGTCCAGTCCTCCTGGACGCCCTCACCGGGTTCGACGAAGATGACGCGGTCCATGTTGCGCGGACTCAGCATGAACCGACCGTCCTCCAGCACCTCGACCACTCATACTTCATCCACCACCCGCAGAGCGACAGCACCGCTCCGCGGGCGTTTCTATTTCGAACAGTTGTGGCTATATTCCGCCGCGGCTGAATACAATCATCAGACCACCGGCACACTTATCTTTCTATCCCGCATGACATGTATTAGTAACATCTCTATGAGTGACTCGTCGACACCGTCGGCCGTCCGTTCGGGACTCCACCTTCGAAGAGCCGAGGACGAAGCGCCGCTACCGTCGACGCTGACCCGAACGCCGTCGGTCGACGTCGTCGCCGTACTGACAGAGACGACGCCCGACGAGTGGCTCGACCGGTGGCGAACGGAGGTCGGTCCGGAACCGGCGGGACAGACGATTCTCGCTATCGACGAGACCACACGGAGCACGGCGGCTTCGACGCCGAGTCCCTCGGTTTTCGGCGGTACCTCTCTGACGAACACGTCTGCGCCGGTCTCACCCGAGGTCGTCGCCGACACGCTCGAGACTGCACTCGCGCGACCCGCGTCGGAACGACTGCTGTTCGTCTGGATCGAGTCGCTGACGCCGCTTTTGGAGGGTAACTCGGCAACTCCGTTGCTGCGGACGCTCCACAAACTCGCCGAGCGCGACACCGTGCTCGGAATCTGTCACGCGGAGGACGGCGCCGTCGACGCGTCCGTCGCCGAGCTGTTCGACAGCGTCGACGTCGCCGAGCCGATGTCGACCCGAATCGACCGGCTTCGGGCGGAGAACCCGACGAACTTCGGGTATCTCCGCCGACACTGGCGAGACGCCAAACGCGCAATCGAGCAGTCGACCCGAAGCTATCCGCAAGCCCGACAGCTCCACGCTGGACTGGGAGAGACCGAGACGACGCCGCAGAGCCTCGGCGTCGCGCTGCAAGCGCTCGTCGAACTCGGCGTCATCGAACTGTGGAACGACACCGTCGGGTCGAACCGCTACGACCTGACGACGTACGACGCCGAGCTACTCGGTGCGGTCGGCGAGTCGCTGTCGAGGACAGACGAAAGCGGGTAACTACGACCCTGTCGAGGGCGCGCGAAGCGACTCCTCGACGACAGTTCCGTCCGGGTCGAGCGTCACTGTTCCGAGAGACACCGTCTCGCCGGTCGGTGTCGACGTCGAGATGTCGCGCAGCACCGTCTCTTGGTCGAGTCGCTCCCAGACGACGCGTTCGACCAGCCGCTGGAACTCCTCGGGGTCGGTCCACCCCGAGTCGATGTCGGAGGGAACGCGGACGACGAACTGGAGGTCGGTCTCGGTGACGTGGATGCCGACGCCGAACGTATCGCTCATGGGCGGTCGTTCGTCGGAGAGACACAAAGAGCCGTTGAACGCCCTCGATGCGCGGCGAAGGTGGCCGGCCGTCGCCGAAGGCGCGTGTACGACAGTTTCACGCACACGCGACGCGGGTAGAACGGTTTTTGGGCGTCGCTCCGCCAGAACGACCAATGAGTTACAAGATCGGCCTCGTGGGCAAACCCTCGGTGGGCAAATCCAGTTTCTTCAACGCGGCGACGATGAACGACGTTCCGGAGGGCGCGTACCCCTTCACGACCATCGACCCGAGCATCGGCGAGGCGTACGTTCGCGTCGACTGCGCAGCACCGGAGTTCGACGAGACGTGTACCCCGAACACGGGATTCTGCAGCCACGGCACCCGCTACGTCCCGGCGAAACTCGTCGACGTGGCCGGTCTCATCCCCGGCGCGCACGAGGGGAAGGGCCTGGGCAACCAGTTTCTCACCGACCTCAACGAGGCGGACGTGCTCGTCCACGTCGTCGACTTCTCCGGGGAGACGGACATCGAAGGCGAGGCGACCGAGGGCCACGACCCCCGCGACGACATCGACTTCCTGGAGGACGAACTCGACATGTGGTACCTCGAAATCCTCGAGAAGGGAATCGAACGCTACCGGGGCGGCTACGACGGCGACGAGAAACACATCGAAGAAGACCTCGCAGAGCAGATGAGCGCGTTCAAAATCGACAAAGACCGGATGAAGCAGGTCATCCTCGCCGAGGGGCTCGAACTCGACCCCGAGACGTGGGACGCCGACGAACGCGAGTCGCTGGCCCGCGAGATTCGAAAGCGGACGAAACCGATGGTCATCGCGGCGAACAAGATGGACAAACCCGTCGCTCAGTCGAACTACGAAGAGGTCACCGCCGACCCCGACTACGACCACCTCACGTTCGTCCCCGCGAGCGCGCACGCGGAGAAAGCACTGAAGAACGCAGACGAAGCGGGTATCATCGAGTACGACGCCGGCGATGCCACCTTCGATATCGTCGGCGACGTCGCCGGAACGCAGGACGTTCCGGCTGGCTCGCGGGACGGAAACCGTCCCGCGAACGTCTCCGAGGAACAGGAGGCGGGCCTCGAACAGATTCGGGAGTTCGTCGAGGCGTACGGCGGGACCGGCGTGCAGGCCGCGCTCGAAGCCGCCCTCTTCGACGAGCTCGGTTGTATCGCCATCTTCCCCGGCAGCGCCAACGGCAAGAAAGACGAGAAAGGCGTCTTCCGCGACTGCTTCATCCTCCCCGGGGAATCGACGACGGAGGACTTCGCCTACCACCTCCACTCGGACATCGGCGACGGGTTGCTCCACGGCATCGACTGCCGTAGCGGTCGTCAGATCGGTTCGGGCCACGAGCTCGGCCACCGCGACGTGGTCGAGATACTCACGACGAACTGAGCGCTCCGACGTGAGCGGTCTGACGCCGGCGGCGAGAATCAGTCGAATCGAGCGGGCGAAGATACGAACCGACCACCTGTGAGCCGAACGAACTATCTTCCTGCCGTCGAATTACTCGGTCGATGGTGCGCAAGCAACTGGAATCCGCTCGCGCAGCCCCACTCCAGGAGGTGTTGGACGCCCTGGACGACCCCGACTGTCGGACTATCGTTCGGCAACTCGACGATGCCATGACCGCACGACAGCTCTCAGACGCCTGCGACATACCCCTATCGACGATGTACCGCAAACTCGAGCGCCTCACCGACGCGTCGCTGCTCGACGAACAGACCGAGATTCGAAGCGACGGCCACCACACCACCTGGTATCGAGTGTCGTTTCAGTCGGTCGAAATCGGCTTGGACGAGAGCCGGCAGTTCGAGGTAGTGATAACCCGGCGCCCGCAGTCCGCCGACGAGCGGCTCGCAGACCTGTGGTCGCAGGTCCGGAGGGAGACGTGATCGACCCGACCACGCTGAGTCCGCTCGTCGTCGCGCTCAAGACGCTCACCCTCGTTCTCGGCGGACTCATCACCTACTACGCGTACAAGGCGTACCGACGGACCGGGGCGGTGGCGCTTCGACTGCTCGCCATCGGGTTCGGTATCGTCACCCTCGGGTCGTTGCTCGCGGGCGCCGCAGACCAGGTGCTCGCGACCGACCAGATGTACGCGCTCGTCGTCGAAAGTGGACTCACCGCCGTCGGATTCGCCGTCATCGTCTACTCGCTGTACGTCGACTGAATCGGCCGAGTGCGAACACGGGACAGCGTTCCGGACGGTCGGTTCGGTCGGGGCGAGACGGTCGGTTCGGTCGGAACCGAGCGGCCGACTCTCCTCAGTCGTCGTCGCGGGTCGTCGCGGCGCTGGTGTCGGCTCCCCGCCCGCGTCGTCGCGAGACGAACCGGCCGACTTCGACGCCGACGAGCCCCACGAGACCGACGAGGCCGACCGCGAGCGCGAACAGTTCGGGGATTCCCATCCACACCGGCGTGATGTACATCAGGCCGTTGAGATACTTCCCGGGTATCACGTTCTTGAGGCCGATCCAGAACTGCTCGTCGACCGAGGGGTTGCGCGAGCCGATGTCGGCGGACTGTGCGCTCGGACCGCCGCTGGATTCGTCACCCGTGCCGAGGCGCTCGGACTCGTAGGGGAACGCGATGTTGACGCTCCAGACCACCTCTCCCTCTTCGTCCACCTCGAACACGCGGTTGCCGTTGGAGTCGGAGACGAGCGTGTGGCCGTTCGGCAGCCGGTCTGCGTCGCGGGGCCACTGCATCTGGGCGTCCCGCCACTTCCACGTCTCGACCCACTCGCCGTCTTGGCGCTGGTACTCGATGACCCGGTTGTTCTCGGAGTCGCCGATGATGACCGCCGGCCCGCCCTCCGATTCGGGGATGTAATCGGGGTTGTGCTGCTCGTTGAGGATGTCGTAGTTGTCCTCCTCGCCGAGCGTCCAGTCCTCCTGGACGCCCTCACCGGGTTCGACGAAGATGACGCGGTCCATGTTGCGCGGACTCAGCATGAACCGACCGTCCTCCAGCACCTCGACGTCGTTCATGTGCGTCCAGTCCTCGGCGTACGGTCCGCCGCTGTCGGCGGGGTCGTACTCCTCGCTGGCGTTCCACGTCCACGTTATCTCCTCGGTCTCGGTGTTCACGACGAACATCCGGTCGAAGAGGATGTCGGCGACGGCGTAGTGCGTCTCGTTGATGCGGTCGCCGTCGTGCCAGCGCGAGGAGTGCTTCCCGGGCGTCTCGACCGAGTAGATGGTCTCGGTCTCGCCGGTCGTCAGGTTCACGCGCTCGATGCCGTTCTCGGTGCAGGCGTTCACGTCTCCGTGCGCTTCGAGGTAGGTGTCGAGCGTCTCCTGGTCGACGCCGAGCGTTTCGGCGTCCCACTCGTCGGGACACTGGTTCGGGTCGAGGTGGTCGGCGTACAGGTACTCGACCGTCGCGTCGGTGCCCTCGACGGGGTCGACGTCCCAGTAGCGCGTGTGGGTGTCGTTGTAGTACAGCGTCGACCCGTTAGGGTTGAACGCGACCAGTTCTGCGCGCGCGCGCGGTCCGTCGGCGCTCTCGCCGCGCCAGGAGTTCGAGTCTGTGGCGACGACGGTGATACCGTCGGCTTCGGGGGCGATCTGGGCGCTCGGGTCGGCGACGCTATCCCCGTCGAGGTTGCTCTCGAACGTGGACTCGGTCGCCGACGAGACGTACCCGACTCCGACGGCGAGTACGGCGAACGCGATGAGGGCGGCGAAGACAACTCGGAGACTAATCCGTCCGGCCATGACTACGCTATCGGCGAGAGCCGGTTTATCCCTTGTGACCATTCTCGACGAGTAGGGGCGGATTACCCTCCGAGAACGTCTCTATCGCCGAATATGTCTTCCTCAGCGAACTGAATCTCGGACGAAAAATCGTGTCGTTCGTCGGTCGCTTCGGCGGTCGGCGACTCCCGCCGACCGAACCGGCAGCGTTACGCCGACGCCATGTTCCGGCAGGACTCCGCACATTCGCGGAGCACTTCTGCGCACACCTGACAGTGTTCGTGGTCGTGCTGTTCGCACTCCTCGGCGCACTCTTCGCACGCGCCGGCGCACACCTCCGCGAGGTGATTGCTGTAGTTCGAGTTGCGAGCCATGAACCGTGCGTGCATCGACGCCACGTCAGCGACGTCTCGGCAGAGTCGGATACAGCGTTCCATCCCCTCGCCTTCGTCGATACACTCGTCGGCACACCACTCGCACGCCTGCGTCGCTTCGAGGCAGTTGTCGAGGCAGTCGCGCTGTTCGTCGGACAGGTGAGAGATCTGTTGAAGCGCCATGCACGGTAGGGTCAACGTCCAGCATTTAGCCTTTTGTGCCTGTGAGAACCACCCCATCGACGGCTCGAACTTCGGATTCGAATCCGAGTCGAGACGGCAGTTATCCTCCGAAACCTCATCCGCGTCGACCGGGCGTCGAAGGCGACGACCGCTGGACGACAGTATGGCCCAGTTGACATTGTAGGCGCGCGTGGTTATCATAACTGCTTAGGGCCGTTGTGTGGTCCTTCGCGTATGAGAACATCCGGCGAGTGGAGGTAGCATGACGGAGCGCACAGACGACGGTATCGACTCGTTGGGCTATCGCATCACCGAGGAGTCGTATCGGACGTTCCCTATCGCCGGTGACCCCGTCAGCGAAGTCGTCATCAGAGCCGTGGCGAGGGCGGTCGACCGCGACCCGCTCGAACTCGACCAACTGTACGGAACGGTCGACCCGGATGCGCTCGACGACCTCTTCACCGACCGCCCGTCGAAGCCGGCGGTCGACGGTCAGTTCGTCTTCCTGTTCAACGGCTGCGAAGTCGTCATCTCGCCGGACGCCGTCGCCGTTCGTCCGCTCGACGGCTGACGTCCCCGGAGCGACCGTCCGTCACGCACCGACCGGCCCGACCGCCGCCGCCGACACCATCGATTTCAGCGAAGTGAGCAGCCGTGCGGCCCAGAACGCCACGGGATTCGTCCGTCGCGTCGGGTCGGTTCCTGCGTCGACCTCTCGCCCGTCTCCGTAGCCGTCGCCGTCGGTGTCGACCCGTTCGGGGTCGGTGCCGAGTTCGCGCTCGGTGGCGTCGGAGAGCCCGTCGTCGTCCGTATCGCCCGCCGCGTCGTTCGACCCCGAACGCTCTCCGTCGACGTCGGAGGCCTCACCCGAGTCGTCCGTCTCTCCCGAGTCGTCCGTCTCACCGCCGTCTTCGGCGGCCGAGCCGTTCGTCCGCGGGTGTCCGTCTCCCGCCGGGGCGCTGTCGGCGTCGGCGACGAACGGGTTGGTCCCGGCCGCTCGCTCTTCGGCGTTGGTGAGGCCGTCGCCGTCGGGGTCGTCACCCGGATACTGCGTGTAGAGGGCTGGGCGGTCCGGCACGGGCGGGGCCGCCGTCGTCCGGACGTACCGGTCGAGGTCGTCGCCGACGGACCGGTCGCTCACTTCGACGACTATCTCCCGGAACGACTCGTAGTCGAGTCGGCCCTCGTGGGCGTTGACCCGCTCGAACACCGTCGTCAGCGTCCGCTCGCCGCCGGTCGCCTCGTGGATGGACGCGTCCAGCGACGCGAGCACGCGGGGGCCTTTCCGATACGGCACGAGCGGAGTCGACCAGTTCGTCGGCGTCGACAACACGGCGTCGGCGTGGGCGTCGGTGCTCACGGTTCCTCGAAACCGCTCGTACGCGAGGTCGCCCGACTGCAGCGAGAGGTAGCTGGCGTAGTACTCCGCGCTCGCCTCGCGGAACCACCGCATCTCCTCGCTCGCCCGGTACGACTGCCGCAGGTGGACGTACTCGTGTACCCAGACGTTGCTGTCGGCGTCGACCGAAGCGTCGTCGCGGACCCACGCCGTCGCCCCGCCGTCGAAGCTCAAGCCGCCGGCGGTCGTTCGGACCGACTCCGCCGGAATCGCGAACAGGTGCGTCGCCTCGTACTCGCTCTCCGGCAACCGGGCACCCGCCGAGGCGACCGAGTCGAGCACCGCCGACGGTTCGGACCTCAGCGACGCCGCCTCCGGGACGACGAGGGAGACCCGCTCGTCGCCGACCGTCCGGTCGTACACGTCGACCGGGCCCAGGAACGCGAACACCGACGTGGCGTAACCGGGTCCCTCGACGGTGACGTTCGTCGAGACGCCGGTCGCACCGACGGTCCGTCCTCGAATCGATGGGGTGAGCCGGCGGACGTCGACGGCGGCCCACTCGCCGGTGTCGACGCCCGCGCCGTAGTGGTCGAGCGTCGTCTCGCTCACCGACCGCTCGAACGCCAGCGTGGGGCGAGACGTCTCCCGGTCCCAGCGGTAGACGCCCGGTTCGACCCGCTCGAACCCGTCGGACGCGGAGACGGTCCGCGACGAGTTCCCGCGGAACCGAAGCTCGAGCGCGGTCGTCTCGTCGGCGAGGTGGTAGGTCACCTCGGCGCCGACCCGTCCGGACGGTTTGGGGTTGGAGAGCCGGATTCGTTGCTCGATGCCGATAGCCGTCGCCTCTTCGGCCACCGACGGCTGGAGGGCGGTAGTCGCGGTGGACGGAGACGACGCCGGGTCGTCGACGACTTCGCTGCTGTCGCCGCTCTCGGCGCCGACACCTCCGACATCGTCGACACCACTGACTCCTCCGACGCCCCCGACGCCATCGCCGACCGCGACGCCGGCGCTCGCTGGTTGGACGAACAGCAACACGGCCAGAAAGACGACGAGCGGCCGTCGAACGCGTCCAGTCACGGTAGTACTATCTGCGGAAGCGACTATCAGCGTTTTGCTGACGTTGGGCAGCCTGCACAGATTGGTCGACGAACGCTCCCGTCCGACCCGTCCGGAATCCGACGGAACGTCGATTTATGCCCGTGCAGCACCTGAACAGCGTGCGAACAGACGACCGAACTTCGCCTCGCCGAAACACACCAAGGCGACACATGACCTCGAAACCAGACGTTCCAGACACGACAGCAGAATCGACTTCGGACCCCGTCGACGAACGCGACGTGCGCGCGCTCACCGAGACGATGTTCGTCGACAGAGAAGCCCCCGACTTCTACCGCGTCCGCACGGGTAACGGCGACGAGTACGTCGTCGACACGCGCGAACCGGCGTGTACCTGTCCCGACTTCCAGTACCGCGACGTCCGCTGCAAACACGTCAGGCGGGTGCAGTTCGAGGTGGGCGACCGCGACACCGAAACCGTCGCGGACGACGTTCACACCGCGCTCGCCGACCTCGACGACCGGCTGGCCGCACTCGCCACCCGGCGAGCCGAGTACGTCGGCCTCCTATCGACGATCGAACGGTTCGACCGCCGATAACGCCCGACCTGTGACGACTCGTCGAGCGACGGCCGTGACTCGTGACTCGCCGAGCGACGGTTCGTGACTCGCTGAGCGGCGGTTCGTGACTCGCCGAGCGGTGATTTGTCGAACGACGCTCGCTGGCTCCTCGGTCGTCGCCCGTCACAATTTTCACACAGTCTGAAAATTCCACGATGTTCGTGTGTGCAAGTGTGAACGGTCCGACTTCCGAAACTCGGCGCTCGAAGCGACTGTCGCGGCGCTCCCGGTTGGTTCTTAGTCGGCGAGAAAACGGTCTGACGAGTTATAGCTCTCCGCGTTGGCCGTACTCGTCTTCGGCGTCCGCGGAGAAGAGACTCCGTTCGACTTCCGTTTCGGTTCGGTCAGCGACGTCCCGGTAGGCTTCGAGTCCGACCGAGAGCAACCCCTCTATCGCGCGTTCTTCGGTGAGAAACTCCTCCGCGGCGAGACGCTCGAACTGTGCTTGCTTGTCGTTCGGGAGCGTGATTTCGATCTGCGCCACTGTGTCTACGCAGGTTCGTCTCCGGTGTGAAGATGACCCCATAAGAGATTGGGAGTTCGACGGAAGATTACAGACTGACCCCGTCGATGTCGTCGGAGAGTTCGGTGACGACCCGTTCGTCCTTGTCGAAGTAGAGAATATCCGCCGCTTCGAGTTTCGGTAGGTCTACGTGGTACAAACTGACTCGGATTCGTTTTCGGTCCGTCGCCTCGTCGGAGATCTCTCCCGGATTCTGCGCGACGACAGCGTCGACGAGTGCGTCCAACGTCGTCGGTTGCGAGCACGCTTGGAGCGCTCGAACGGCCTGTTGACGTCGACTGCTGGCGAAGAGTGTCTGGAGTTGCTCGGTGGAGAACGACGTGACCAGGCGACTTCCGAGTTCGGACGTAGTTGCGTCGACGGGTCTGTCGTGCATCGCTCGAACGTTTATATCGAACTATCATAGGTAAACGGCCAAAAGAGATTGGTTCGTCGATAAAACAGTCTGTGACAGCAGCACTCGCACCCCAGCAATTATGGGCGCGCGGACGGTAAAACGAGCACCGACATTCGGGCGCGAGCCGAGCGCGGCCGCTCCCGTCTCGACTGTCCCACATCCCGGCTGTGTACTCGTCGACTTCACGCACACGGGGCTCTTCCGACTACGTGCCGTCACGCCGAACATCACTGTCACACCGAACATCGCCGCCACACCGAACATCGCCGTCACACCAATCACACCGGTTTGCGACGCACATCTCCACTAAAGATGTCACACCAGAACACGCCGGAAGATACACGTCGAATCGCTTCGGAATCCCCCGACACGACGTACCGTTGCACTATCTGGCTCAAGACGGACGGAACCATCGCCGCGGTGACCGACCTGTTCCTGGAGACGACCGGCTACACCCGCGAGGAGCTCGTCGGCCACGACGCGCTCGAACTGTTGAGCCAGTCTACCGGAGAGGACGGCTCGGTCGACGACGAGCGTAACGACGCGCTCGCCGAGGCGATTCAGCGCCTACTCGACGCCGACACCATCGCGGTCGAGACCGTCGAGACGGAGATATCGACCGCCGACGGCGACACCGCCTCGTTCGCGCTGGACCTCATCTCGCGGCCGCCGGACGAGGAGTTCCGCGGCTCCGTCGGTGTCCAACCGAGCGAGAGCGAACAGGACATCCGGGACCGCGAGCTGTGGGTGAAAACGCGTGCGATGGACGACGCCGGCATCGCGCTCTGTCTCTCGGACCCCAACCGTCCCGACAACCCGCTCATCTACGTCAACAAGGGGTTCGAGGAGGTCACCGGCTACACGGCCAGCGAGGCGATCGGGCAGAACTGTCGCTTTCTCCAGGGCGCAGAGACCGACCCCGAGACGGTCGACCAACTGCGCGAAGCCGTCGACGAGGGCGAGTCCGCCTCCGTCGAACTGAAGAACTACCGCAAAGACGGCACGCCGTTTTGGAACCAGGTCGAGATCGTGCCCATCCGTGACGAACAGGGCGATATCGTCCACTACCTCGGCTCACAGCGAGACATCACCGAGCGGAAACGGCGGGAGAAGCAGCTCCGCGAGCAGCGCGAACAGCTGTTGGCGCTCGACCAGATCAACCGCGTCATCAGGGGAATCAACAGCGCGCTCGTCTCGATGTCGACCCGCGAAGAGGTCGAGGAGATCGTCTGCGAGCGTCTCGTCGACTCCCCGTCGTACGACGCGGCGTGGATCGGCGAGGTGAACAGCGCCCGCGGAACGATTTCGCCGCGCGCCAGCGCCGGCATCGACGCCGCCTCGCTGAGTTCGGAGACCGAGTCGTTCGACGCCACCGACGTCGAGCACGGTACCCCGGCGATGCGAGCGACGCGAAGCCAGGAGGTCGAAGTCGTCACCGACGTCGAAGACGAACCGGACAGCGAGTGGCGCTCGTGGGCCCTGGAGAACGGCTACCACTCGGTCGCCGCCGTCCCCATCGGGTTCCAGGAGTTCCAGTACGACGTGCTCACTATCTACTCGTCGCGCGAACACGGGTTTACCGGTCAGGAACGCGACGCAGTCGCCCAACTCCGCGAGATCGTCGGCCACGCCATCAACGCCATCGAGCGCAAGGAAGCGCTGTTAGACAACATCGTCGTCGAACTGGAGTTCGTCATGCGCGACCCCGACAGCCCGCTGTTCGCGGCGACCGACGACAGCGACTGCACGGTGACGTACGAGCGGACGATTCCGCTCGCCGACGACAAAGCCATCCAGTTCATCCGCGTCCACGGCATGGGCTGGGAGGAGGTCCAGGCCGCGCTCACCGACGACCCTTCCGTCGACCACGCCCGCGTCGTCTCCGAACAGGAAGACGGCTGTCTGGTCGAGATTCGCTCGCCGGAGACGCCTATCACCTCGAAACTGGCGACGTACGGCGGCCAGGTGGTAGAGGCCGTCGTCGAGGACGGCGAGTTCCGCGTCGTCGCCGAAGTGCCCCACGAGATAGACATCCGCGAAATCGCCACCGCGGTCCAACGGGCGTACCCCGACGCCGAGCTCGTCGCCCAGCGGTCGACGACGCGCAGCGTCCAGACGCTCAAGCAGTTCCAGTCCGCGCTGGCCTCGCGACTCACGGACAAACAGCAGGCCGCTCTCGAAGCGGCGTTCGCCGCCGGCTACTTCACCTGGCCGCGCGAGAGCACCGGCGAGGAGATCGCCGAGGGGCTCGGCATCGCTCCCGCGACGTTCCACGAACACCTCCGAAACGGACTCTCGCAGCTGCTCGGGGCGTCTCTGGAAGGCGCCGACCGCTCGGACTGAACTCCCGGAAACGTCGAGCGGTGTCGAAAAACGTTCCGCCGGGGCCGGACGCTCGACGCCCGACCGCTCGGCTGACGACCCGGTTCAGCCGGTGAGCTTCTGGAACAGTTCCTTGAGCTTCGACCCGGTCGCCATCGTCTGGAGTTCGTCCAGAGTTCGCTGCTCTTCGTCGAGGTTCTGTTCCAGCGGGTCGGTCACGTCGCTACCCATGTCGAGTCTGTCGGCGAGCATCTGGAGGCTCTCGTAGCTCGTTATCTCGAACCGCTCGGTCTTCATTCCGGCACCGAGATAGTGGACGTTGCGGAGTTCGTCTTCTCCGACCATCTCGTCGAACGACTGCTTGTCCTGGAGCATGCCGTCGAGCGCGTGTACCTCGTGCTCGAACGGGTCGCGGTCGATGGCGTCGAACACGCGCTCCAGCCGTTCGACCTGTTTCCGCGTCTCGTCGCGGTGGTCGGCGAACCCTCGGCTGATGTTCTCGTTCGGCGTCTGCATCGCGAGCTCGTCGAGCGTGTCGACGAGTCGGTTCTCCACGTAGTACATCGCGCCGAGTTCGTACTCGAACAGGTCTCGAAGCGTCTGCAGGGATTGAGTTTCTGTGGCCATGGTTCCGCACGTGGTTTCGCCACGAGGACGCGGATAAACGTTCGTCGACCGTCAGCGTGCGCCGACGGTCTCTTCTCCGAGTGTATCGAGTGTGACCGACCGTCGGTTTCGGCGACGGCTACCGCGCACGCGCTCACCGGTCACGCGTCTCGACGACCAGTGCGGCGATGTCGTCGGCGTGCTCGGCGGCGACGCGCACCAGCGCGTCGTGAAACTCCCGTCCGGTCACGTCGCGGACGCCGTACTCGCGGCGGAGCGCGGCCTCCACCTCGAACTCCAGGTCTTCGAGCGCATCGAGCGTCTCGTCGCGGACGTAGACGCTCTTGGGCGTCGTCTCCTCGAATGAGAACGCGGGTCCGCCCTCCTCGTCGGTCGACGCCGACGCGACGGGGCCGGAGTCCGACCCCTCCTCGACCGTTTCGCCGTCGGTCGCCTCGCTGTCGGTCGCCTCGTCGTCGCCGACCGTCTCGGCGGGTCGGTCGGTCTCATCGCGCTCGACGGCCTCGCTCTCGCGCTCCGCCTCGTCGCCGAGCGCGTCGCTCAGTCCCGCGAACCGGTTCCCGTCAGGCACTGGCGGTCACCTCCTCGTCCCCGCCGGCGTCGACGGCCCCCGATTCGACGACGCGCGCGAGTTCGTCGAGTCGGCCGACCATGTCGTTGTCCGGTTCGTACTCGCGGAGCGTCTTTCCGTCGCGCCAGGAGCGGCGGAACGCGATGCGTCGGCGCAGGCCGGGGCCCGGAGAGTCGTCGTCGTCGAACTCGCCGCTCCGGGCGAACTCGGGGAGGTACTCGGCGAACGGCGACGACTCCAGATCCTGGATGATGCGCTTCTCCTCGTTGTTGCCGCTGAGGTCGTTCGGCACGATGGCGAGCAGGTCGAGGTCGACCTCCTGGCGGATTGGAACGATCTGTTGCTCCCACATCCGCTCGAAGCCGCTGACGCTCGGTTCGCTCATCAGAAGCGGGACGATGACGTTGCCCGACCCGATGAGCGCCGCGTCCGACAGCGGTCCGAGACTCGGCGGCGAGTCGATGACCACGTAGTCGTACCGGTCGCCGAGAAGCGGTTCGACGATACGTCGGCGGACCCACAACACGCCGAACGTCGAGTTCCGAACCCGGTCTTCGGCGCCGTCGAGGTCGACGTGGGCCGGAACGACGTCGAACCCCTCGCGTTCGTGTATCACCGCGTCGATGGCCACGGGGTCGTCCTCGGTGAGCACGTCGCCGATGTGCGGGCCGTCGGCCTCGTAACACTCCTTGAGACCGACGCCTTCGGTCGCGTTCCCCTGCTGGTCTAAATCGACGAGGAGCACGTCGTTGCCGCGCGCCGCGAGCGCGTCCGCGAGGTTGATGGCGACGGTGGTCTTGCCGACGCCGCCTTTCTGTAGCGAGACGCTCACCGCGCGACTCATCGACGCTCACCCGGTCCGGACTGGCCGAACCGTCTACAAATTGTACACTGTCTCCGATGTGGACACCGCGCGCCAACTGTCGACCGTCTCATCGGTTCACCACGTCTCTCCGGCGTGTCTTAACGTTATCCACGTCCCGACGACGTTCAGAAATTTCTGCAATTTGCACACTGTGTGCCCGGCGACCACGGACGGTTCGGTTCCGAAATAACGTTCTTCTGTCCCCGGTTGCCGTCGGCGTCGCACGCGACGCTCGCGTGCACCCTGGTCAGTTACTGTTCGGACACGCGTCGGTTGCGAGCGTTGCACCGGTCCCGTCTCTCTGTACTACCCGTCGACTGCCGACGTCGTTGTCTCGCTCGCAGTGCTGAATCGCCATCAGTTATTCACGTCTCGCGCCCGTCCGGTACGGTATGGCGTCACAACTGTCCGAGGACGACGTCGACAAGCCGGTGTACGACGACGACGGAAACGAAGTCGGGACCGTCGACGAAGTGACCGACGAGGGCTTCTACCTCCGGTTCGGCGAGGGTGTCCAAGTCACGTGGAGCGGTGCAGACGAGGAACGATACCCCATCGGCTCGGGCTCCGTCGCGGACGTGACGGCGGACCGCGTGACGCTCGAGGGCGACTTCGAGGGTTAGTCGCGCTGTAGAACTCGGTCGACTTCTCTCGCAGTCTCGGCCGCACGGATGTCCGAGTACGACTCGTGGGTCGTCTCGATACTCGCGTGTCTGAGCGCCGACTGTGCGAGTTCCGCGTGGCCGTTGGCGTACAGTTCGTGGCCGAGTCCGCGTCGCGCGCCGTGGGGCTTGAGGTACTCGCCGCGCACGTCGATACCCGCGTCGGCACAGAGACGTTTCATCACGCTCCGCGCCCCGTTCGTCGTGAGCGACGGCGGCGTTACTCGTTCTTCGCGGAGTACCGCGGACAGTGGGTCCTCCGAACAGCGGTCGTCTATCTCCTCGTCGGTCCACCCCCGCTCGCCGAGCTGCGTCTCGACGGCCCGCCGGAGCGACGGGCCGTGAGCGGTCGGAAACACCGGCCACGACGAGTCTGCGGGTTCACAGCGCTCGCGGTAGTCGAGAAGCGCCGCGCTCGCGCGCTCGGGCAGCTGTGCGTACTCGTACTCCCGGGATTTCCCGAACACCCGAACGGCGTTGGCGTCGACGTCGACGTCGCTCCACCGGAGTCCCGTTCGTCGCTCGTCGGCGGCAGCGGCGAACGCCTCGCCGCCGCGGACTCCCGAGAGCGCCAGCAGCGAGACGAGCGCCCTGTTTCGGAACGCTCGACGGATCTCTCGGTCGGAGCCGTTCGCTCGCGCCTCCTCGGCTCGCCGGTCGACGTAGCTGAGTATAGCATCACGCTGTTTACGACGCCAGAACTGGCGGTCCCTGTCGCCGTGGTCTTCGGGGAGTTCGTCGGTCGCACGCGCCGATTTCGCCGGATTCGTCCCTGCCAACTCGTCGGCGACGCAGAATCCGAGAAACGCTCGGACGTACGCGTAGTAGGTGTTCGCCGTGCTCGCTCGGAGGTCGCCCTCCCGGACGAGTCGCTTGAGGTGTCGGGCGTAGCGCCGACAGTGCATCACCGTCACCGCGTCGACTGCGGTCACACCCGCCTCCTCTCGAAGCCACGCGGCCCACTCGGTCAACACCGAGCGGTAGTTCTTTCGGGAGTTACCCGCCTCGACGCCGTCGAGATACCGCTCGATAGTCGATTCGATGGCTGCCTCCTCGCGCATCGATTCGCACTGGTGGGCCCATCGGTAAATAGCTGTCAGTGACTCGCCGTCGGGATTCGATGGACCGGTGCGGTCGTCACGCGTCTGATACACTACTGGGTGCTATACGAATCCTCGGTCGACAGTTCCGAGCGTGACAGCGGGCGATGCGGGCTCTCGACAGGATGCCGTATCGACAGCCACGCGGCCGACGCGACGGACGCGTCAGTACCGAGCGCCGAGGTCGACGCCACAGCCGCGGATTGCCCGAGCGGCCCCTCTCATTTTACCCCGGCGCGAGCGTAGTACATCGAACGATGACACCGCCGACACCGGGCGAGAGCTACACCGTCGAACGAACGTTCACGCCCGAGGAGGTCGACCGCTTCGCCGACCTCTCCGGCGACACGCAACCGCAGCACACCGAACCGGACGACGAGGGACGGCGGATGGTTCACGGACTGCTGACGGCGACGCTCCCCACGCAGATCGGCGGCCGACAGAAGGTCCTCGCGCACACGATGGAGTTCACCTTCTCGCGCCCCGTCTACACCGGCGAGCGAATCACCTGCACGTGGACCTACGAATCGGTCGAGGAGCGGCCCGACCGGTACGACCTCGCCGCGAACGTGGGCTGCTCGCGCGGGGACGAACGCGTGCTGTCGGGGACCGTCACGGGACTCGTCCGGAAGGGCGAGAACCGATGACCGGCGTCTACGAGCGTGCGCTCGGCGACGGAGTCGACGACCTCCACCCGAAGGTCAGAGAGCGGTACGCCCTCGATGCCGACGACGACGTGCTCTGCGTCGGCCGCGGCGAGATGGACATCAGTCGCGGAACGCACGTCCTCCCGGCGCTGTACGCGATGGCCCCGCGGAATCTCCTGTTTCCGGAAGGGGGTCACGACGTCCCCTTCACCGTCAAAACCGTCGGCCTCCGCGACGACGCCGGGCGCGAAGCGCTGGCGACGATTCGGGAGTTCTCGTTCGGTCGGAGACGGCGGCGGTTCGACTCGCTAACCGTCTGGGACGACGAGAACGAGCGACTGCTCGACTTCCTCGGAACCGACGGTCCCCTCGTCTCGGAGCTTCTGCCCTCGGTCGACGCGGGCGCGCTCGTCGTCGGGAGCGGCCGACAGTGGGTTCGACGCGGCGAGCGATACGCCCGACTCCCCGGACCGCTCGCCGCGAACGTCGAGGTCCGCGACCGGTACGACGACGCCGACGAGCGATATCACGTCGATGCCGTCGTCGAGAACGTGCTCGCGGGCCACGTGCTCAGCTACCGCGGCGCGTTCAGCCAAGAGCGGCGGACGCTCGACGCCGTCCCGGACGACCTTCGACCGACGCGCGGACTCGACGTGTTGCCACCCCGGTGAACAGTTACCGGCGGTCGTCCGGCTCCCCGCTGGACCGCCCGTGCGCGCGAGCGCGAAGAACGCCGACGGTGAGTCGTTCGGTCGTCGCCGCGCCTCGGCGACGAGGGGCGAGCGTCGCGGGCGGCGAACGGCCGGTGGCGAGAGTACCGGTGCCACAAGAGGCTACTGTGTCGCGGCCGTCTTCCCCTCTATGACGGTCGAAAACCGAAGCGACACGTTCGATATCGGCGGCGAACTCACCGTTCACAGACTCGGCTACGGCGCGATGCGTCTCACCGGCGACGACATCATCGGCGAACCCGACGACACCGAGGAGGCCCGTCACGTGCTCCACGAAGTCATCGCGACGGGCACCGACCTCGTCGACACCGCCGACTCCTACGGGCCGGTCGTCAGCGAGCGACTCATCGGCGAGGCGCTCCACCCGTACCCCGACGACCTCGTCGTCGCCACCAAGGGCGGCCTGCTTCGGAACGACGACGGCGACTGGCTTCCGAACGGCGACCCCGACTACCTCCGGAACGCGATTCTGGGGAGCCTCGACCGACTCCGCGTCGACAGCATCGACCTCTACCAGCTCCACCGCCCGGACCCCGACGTCGACTTCGAGGAGTCGGTACGGGCGCTCGCCGAGTTGAAGGACGAGGGGAAAATCGGCCACGTCGGCCTCAGCAACGTCTCCGTCGAGCAACTCGACACCGCCCGCGATATCGTCGATATCGCCACCGTCCAGAACCGGTTCAACGTGGGCGACAGAGAGCAGGAGGACGTACTCGACGCCTGCGAGGACGCCGGCATCGGCTTCATCCCGTGGTACCCGCTCGGCGCGGGTGACCTCGGCGACAGAGCCGACGCCGTCGACGACATCGCAGACGCCCACGACGCGACGCCCCAGCAGATTGCGCTCGCGTGGTTGCTGCACCGCTCGGACGTGATGCTGCCGATTCCGGGCACCTCCAGCGTCGAGCACCTCCGCGACAACGTCGCCGCCACCCACATCGACCTCTCCGACGAGGAGCTGTCGCGGCTGAACGAGTAGCGCGCATCGACGCTCCACCGCGACCTCCCCGGACTCCCGGTTCCGTAGCATCTTAACGCCTCGCGCCCCTACCTCACCCATGGACAACACAGAGACGGCGACGCTCGCCGGCGGCTGCTTCTGGTGTATCGAAGCCGCGATGAAGGAACTCGACGGCGTTCTCGAAGCGACCTCCGGCTACACCGGCGGCGACGTGGCCGACCCGACGTACAGACAGGTTTGTACGGGCGAGACGGGCCACGCCGAGGCTGTCGAGGTCGAGTACGACCCCGAGAAACTGAGCTACGAGGACATCCTGCAGGTGTTCTTCACCGTCCACGACCCGACGACGCTCAACCGACAGGGTCCGGACGTCGGCACCCAGTACCGCTCTGCGGTGTACTACCACGACGACGAACAGCGCGACCTCGTCGAGTCGTTCGTCGAGGAACTCGAAGCCGAGGGCGCGTTCGACGACCCCATCGTCACCGAGATCGAACCGCTCGGCGAGTTCTACGTCGCCGAGGAGAATCACCAGGACTACTACGAGAAGAATCCCGGCGACGCCTACTGCACGTTCAACGCCGAACCCAAGATCAGAAAGGTCAGAGAGAAGTTCGCCGACAAAGCGAGACAGTCGCCGGCGGACGACTGACGACCCTGACACGAACACCGCCGTACCGCACCTGTTTTGTATCGGCGCCCGAACTTCGAAGTATGGGTTTTGGTAGCTACGACGAGTCCGAGCAGCGAGACCAGACTGTGAACGCCGACGCGGACGAGGGCGTGAGCGTTCACGAGAAGGACCACGACGGGAAAGTGACGTTCGACTCCGACGCGTCGACCGACGACCTCCTCTCGAAACTCGAAGACATCAAGGCCGCCGACGCCGACGACTGACGCCCGTCTGACACACGTTTATATACTGGTTGTTCATTTACGATGATACAGACCGCAGGGTGTCGGGAACACGGGTAGGGGTACACGGCGTTCACGCGCTCTGCGGAATTTTCAGTCCTCGAGCGGCCGCGCCGGCGATATCGTCTCACCCCCTCGCCGCAGTGGTCTCACCCCCTCGCCGCAGCCGTCTCGCCCCCCGTCGAGGTCTGTCGGTTCCCCGTCACCAATCGAGGGGAATCCGTGCGCTTATGCGGGGAAACGGATTTGGCGAACCCAATGTGGTTCCCCGCACATCTCGCCGTCGGCTACCTCCTCGGCGTCCGAGCGCGTCTCGCGCTGGGGTGGTGTCTGTTGGGCGCTGCGCTCCCCGACGTCGTCGACAAATCGCTCGGACTCGCCGGCGTCCTCCCCGCCTACCAGACCGTCTCCCACTCGATTTTCGGGCTCGTCCTCGTCGGAGCGACGCTGCGCGTCGTCGTCGACGAGGCGACCCGCCGAGCGGGCGTCGCCTTCGCCGCCGGGTGGCTCTCGCATCTCGGTGCCGACCTCCTCCAGTTGACGCTCGACGGACGGGGGGCGCACGCCGCCGGAATGCTGGGGTGGCCGGTGACGCACTGGTCGAATCCGATGGTCGACGGGTCGATACCGGGATACACGGACACGCTCCTGTCGGCGATACCGTTTCTCTCCGAGGGGTACGTCGTCCGCTACCTCTCCTCGCCGTCGTTCCCGGTCGAACTGGTCGTCTGCGTTCTCGCTCTCGGGCTGTTCGTCGCGGAGCGACGCCGACGGCCCCGGCCGGCCGCGGCGCAGTCGCGTCGATGACGCACGGCGGTCGGCGGCGACCGAACTCTGAGTGCTTATATCGTTGCTAAAGCCGCTCTCCGGTGGAGAAACAATCGAAACGGAGCTTTGGGTTTATCTGAGTTCCGTCCCCAGTACTCCGCTAGCATGAGGGTCCACTCTCACCCCACGATAGCGCCGGTGAAGGCGGCGACGCCGTCGACGAGCAGGTCCCGTCTCCGCAGGTGGGCGCTCCCGTGCCGCTGAGCATGGACGGCGACCCCGACGACCGTCACGGGCGGCAAACCGACGGGCCGACGGCGGCGTCCGGCCTCGAGACCGATCGCTACGGGCTCGTCGTCGAAGCGTACCTCGCACACCCCTCTATCCTGCTGTGTCCGACGCTCGACGCCGTCTCCGAAGCGACCGTTCGGCCGCAGTCGCAGACGACGTACCGCGGCCGCCGAACGCTGTTTTTCACCGCCGCGAACGTCGATTACGACGAGTTCGAGCGCGCGCTCGTCGACGACCCGACCGTCGACGACCCGACGCTCGTCGGCGTCGATCCGAACTACCGGACGTACCGCGTCGGACTGGGCGACTCGGCGCGGTGGCCCACGCAGATCCCTGAGGCGCTCGGCGCGTCGGTGACGACCGCCGAGAACAACAGCGGCGGGTGGCACGTCCGCATGCGTCTCCCCGGTCGAAAGATCCTCTCGAAGCTGAGCGCTCGCTGCCGCGAGAACGATGTCGAGTTCCGCGTCCGCCAACTGTACAGCCCCGACGCGGACAACGGCCAGGGTGGCGCTACGCGGTACGGTCTCACGGACGACCAGCAACGGCTGCTCCGAGCCGCCCACGAGATGGGCTACTACGACGTTCCGCGACGGAGTTCGCAAAACGAGTTGGCCGACCGGTTCGGCGTCTCCCCGTCTGCGGTCTCCCAACAGCTCCGTCGCGGTACCGGAACCCTCGTCGGAAACACGCTCGTCTCCCCCGCCTTCGACCCCGATTCGTGACCGTCGACTCGACGAAGCGGTTCGACCCGACGACGCCGTTCGACACGAACCCGAAACCGTCGACGCGGAGGCGTTCTCACCGAGATCGAATCGTCGGTGCCGATTTTTGATACGAAAGCGGTTTCACACCTTTTTTTCGCCCCTTCCGACCGCCGGCCGCCCCCGGGCGCTCGAATCAGCCAAACTCCCGAAAAACACCGCGAGAGACCGTTTAGCAAGCTCATAACTCGCTGGGCCGTCGGTCCGAAACCGGAGGGGACCCCTGCCGTCGACGCGTCGAGTGAGAAGCGCGGACTGCTGTCGATTTGGAGGTCAGTAATCTCCGGTTAATCGATCGTTATCGTCATCCTATACTTAAAACCTACAGTGATGAACGACTGTTTATTAGAACTGATTGTTCTGTATTGTTTCCACGAACGTTGCACACCTACCAAAATGATGACCACGTTAGGGGCACGATAACGGGGGGTCGAACACCGTTTTCGAGGATGGGGGTGCGACGGGTGACACACCATGGCGAACAATATGTACATCTGCGGTGACGAAGCGACAGTAGAAGCAAACGACGACGACGCGACGAACCGAACGCGACGCGGCTATCTCAAAGGCGTTCTCGGCGTGGGGGTCGCCGGGGCCGGCGTCCGGCTGGGAACCGGGGTCGGCGCGGCGTCTTCGTCCGATACGACCGACCTCTTCGCGGAGTACGACCGCGTGTACGACGTGGTCGAGGCCGGCGCCGACAACACGGGCGGACAGCCGATAAACGACGTTTTGGAGCGTCTCCGCGGAGACAACACACTCCTCGTCTTCCCGCCGGGTCGCTACCTGATGGACCGGCAGTTCCGGTTCTCGGGCTTCGAGCAGTTCGGTCTCGTCGGCAACGACGCGACGCTCGTTCCGGCGAGCTACCACGATTTCGAGGGACCGCAGTACCGGCTCTTCCGACTGGGAGTCCACTACGCTCCGGGTACGGATATCAGATTCGAGGGGTTCGAGGTCGACTTCACCGCCGACGACACGGGCATCCGCGTCATCGACGCGCTGGCGTCGAAGCGGCTGCAGGTCCGCGACGTCGACGTTATCGGCCACCACGACAGCGGAACGTGGGGGCCGGGTCGGTTCTGCGTCACCGACGAGGACGGCGTCGGCATCGTCGAGCGATTCCGCGCGCCCGACGGCGGCGCGTGGGTCGACGAAACCCCCAACGACGGCAACCTCTGGAAGGGGCCGAGCGGCATCGTCGCGAACGTCCACAACCACGGTGAGTTGACGTTCAGGGACTGCGAACTCGGCGGGTTCCCCGACAACGGCCTGTACGCCTCCGGGGGGACCGGAAAAATCGTCGTCGACGGCGGCCTGTACAAGAACAGCGACACCGCCAACATCCGCCTCGGCGGCGAGGGAAGCGAGATTCGAAACGCGACGGTCATCGTCGACGACAACCGCCCCCAGGACGTCAACCAGCGGGCGATTCGCCTCGAGAACGGTACGGATCTCTCGGTTCGCGACACCGACATCCGCATCCCGTCGGTCAACGGTCACGCGCTGACGGTGATGAACACCTGCGAGTCGACGTGGATTCAGGACGTTCGCATCTCGATGGCCGGCGACAGAGTGAAACACGGTATCGTCGTCTCTCCGGAGGCGGGCGAGACCACTATCTACCGCACGGCCATCGACATGAACACCCCCGGCGGATACGGCATCAAACTCGCCGACAGCACCCGGACGGCGCGGGTGAACTGCGAGAACGTGAAGATAACCGGGGACGTGGGCGACGAGGGCGCACGCTCGGCCATCTTCTGTGCGCGAGATAACGTGCGGCTCTCGATGGTGACCGTCGACCAGACGGGCGCGCCGCACCGCCGCGCCGTGGAGAACGTCGCCGACGACTGCAAGATATACGGCGGCGAGTACGTGGCGAGCGAGCGACCGATCTGTAACTACGGCGACGGCCTCCGCGTCGAGGGGACCTATGCCGAGTCCGCCGACGGCTACTACGCGCTGTATCTGTACGACCCCAGCCGCGACGCCTACATCAAACAGAGCACGCTCGCCAACGGCATCTACGACAAGAGCGAAGACGAGTTGCGCGCGTGGGGTAACGAGTTCTAACGTCGAGTGACGAGAACTAAATAAACTGAGCGGCGGTCACCTCGGCTGCGGACGCCGACAGCTTACGGCCGCCCGAATTCCGGCGGTAGACCCGCATAGCGTCTCTATAATAATCACCCCGGAGCGCCGAGTGGCGACCATGTCACTGCGCCTCCACAGCATCGCCCCTGCCAGACGTCTCTCACATCGCTATCCGGTGAGCGGCTGATGGATCGGTCGATTCTGAAAGGTATCCTCTCGGTGGGCGGCAGTCGCGTCGCCACGCTCATCATCGGTGCGGCGACGACGCCGCTTCTGTACCGCGAACTCGGCGACGCGAACGTCGGCGCGTACACGACGCTCCTGTCGGTGTTCGCGCTGTTGATGATCTTCGTCAGTTCCGGCGTCACCGACGGCGTCCGCAAGTACATCGCCGAGGACCGCGACGACCCCAACTGGGAGGACGCAGTCGTCGGCTTCTACTTCCGCGTCGCCATCGTGCTCGCGCTGGTCGGTAGCGGCACGGTGCTCGTCCTCGCCGAGACCGGCCTCGGCGGCGCGCTGTTCGGCGACACGTTCGTCCAGTACGCGGCGGTTCTCGCCGGACTGGTCGTCGCCGCGCAGTTCCGCGCCTACACCCGTCGGACGCTGATGGGGTTCGGTCTCGAGGAGTACTCCGAGCCGCTGCGAGTTCTCGACTCGCTCCTGTTCATCGGCGTCGGCGTCTCGCTGGTCGTCCTCGGCCACGGCGTCCTCGGGGCGCTCATCGGGCATCTCGTCTCCGGCATCGTCGTCGGCCTCATCGGTCTGGTCCTGGTCGGAAAGCAGGTGTCGCTCTCGGCGGTGTTCCGAGGCACTCCGACCACGATACCGCGCCGCGAGATGCTGACGTTCAACGGGATGAGCATCGTGCTGATGGCGCTCATGATGTCGCTGTACCACCTCGACATCCTGATGCTGCAGTACTGGGAGCCGAACGCCGTCGTCGGCCACTACAAGGGCGCGCTCGCCATCGCGGAGTTTCTCTGGTTCGCCCCTATCGCCTTCCAGACCGTCTTCGTCCACTCCACCTCCGAGATGTGGTCGAAGGGACAGACCGAGCGCATCTCGAAACTCACCGCGCGGACGACGCGCTACACGCTCCTCTTTACGGGTATCATGGCGCTCGGCCTCGCGGCGCTCGCCCCGGTCGTCGTCCCGCTCTACCTCGGCGAGGAGTTCGTCAACGCGGTCATCCCGCTCATCCTGCTTCTGCCGGGGACCGTCGGATTCGCCGTCGCGCGGCCGATTCTCGCCGTCGCGCAGGGCAACGGGACGATGAAGTTCCCGGTCGCCGCGACGGGCGCGGCGGCGGCCATCAACGTCGCGCTCAACGTCGCGCTCATCCCGCAGTTCGGGATGCGCGGGGCGGCCGTCGCCACCAGCGTCGGCTACGGGACGATGTTCCTCTTTCACCTCTGGAGTGCGAAGAAGGTCGGCTTCGACCCCGTCTCGGAGGCTCGCCTCTTCCGAAGTCTCGCCACTATCGGCGTCGCCGCGCCGCTCGTGCTCGTGTTGCCGTCGCTCGTCGGTAACGACCTCCTCTCGCTGGTCGTCGTTCCGCCGGTCGGACTGCTGCTTTTCGTCTGCGTCGCGTGTCTCACCGGCGCGCTCGGCGTCGGCGAGGTCCTCGAACTACTCGCCGAGTTCCCCGGCCCCGTCGGTAAGGCCGGTGACAACCTCTACTGGCGGCACGCCCGCCTCGTCACCGACGGGGGGAAGAACGTGATGCAGCGGAGCATGTTCGTCGCTGGACTGCTGCTGTTCGTCGCCGCCGGCGGCGTCGTCCTCGCTGACGTGGGCATCGTCGGCGACGACGACGATGGTCCGTCGATGCCCGACTACAGCAACACTACGGAAACGCCGACACCGACGCCGACACCCACTCCGGACACGTCCAACGAGTCGACCGCCGGCGACGACGGCGACCAGACCGGGACGAACACCACGGACGGGCCGAACGACTCGAACGCGTCGACAACGACACAGACGCCCGAAGACGGCGGTGGTGACGACGACGGTGGTATCGGCGACTGGTTCGGCGGTGGTGACGACGACGACGGAGACAGCGACGACGGAGACAGCGACGACGGAGACAGCGATAGTGACGACGACGGTCAGTCGGATACCCCGACGGAGACGACCACTACGTCGGAACCGACAGAGACCACCACGTCGACGCCGAACGAGACGACCACCACGTCGACGCCGACGGAAACGACCACCACATCGACGCCGACGGAGACAACTACCACGTCGGCACCGACTGAGACGACCACGACATCGACACCGACTGAGACAACCACGTCAACGCCGACGGAAACGACCACCACGTCGGAACCGACAGAGACGACCACGTCGACACCGACTGAGACGACCACCACGTCGACACCGACTGAGACGACCACCACGTCGACGCCGTCGGAAACGACCACCACATCGACGTCGACCGAAACGACTGACTCGACGACCGAGACGACCGAGTCGACGACCGAGACGACCGAGTCGACCGAGACGTCGTCTACCGATTCGACGACCGACTCGACCAACTCGACGACCGACTCGACCAACTCGACGACCGACTCGACCAACTCGACGACCGAGACGACCGACGTTGGCGACCTGTTCGGGGCGCTCTTGACGTTCCGATCGGCCTCGCCGTTCTGAGTCCTCTCGTTTTCTTTCGAACCATATTATAGTAGACACAAATACTCGAAACACGCGTGTTTCGACTGTTTCGAGTGTTGTAGTACGGTTTCCGCACTGTTAGCCGGGTGGTAATAAAACACACTCAGCAGTGCGTGATAGACGTGCCTACCGATAACTCTCGAAACAGGCAACTGAATCGTCGCTCGTATCTCTCACTGGCCGGGGCCGCTGCCCTCGGCGTCGCATCGTCTTCGGGCACCGCCGCTGCGACACACTCGCTGAACGACGACTACGGAACCGTCGTCGACATCGTCGACGCCGGAGCCGACCCGGAGGGGGGTGAGTCGATTACGCCGGTTCTCCGCGAGGTAGCCGACGACGACACGCTCGTCAAGTTCCCGCCGGGCCGCTACTACATGGACGAGCAGTTCCGCTTCACCGGCTTTTCGAACTTCGGACTCGCCAGCAACGGCGCGACTATCGTCCCGGCGAGCTACGAGGAGTTCGACGGCCCCCAGTACCGCCTCTTCCGGCTCGGTGTCGACTACGACCCGGGCGTCGACCTCCACATCGAGAACTTCACCATCGACCAGACCGCCGCCGACACGGGTATTCGCGCCTTCCACGTCGAAGTCGACGACGGCCTCGTCGTCCGCGACGTCGACGTCGTCGGCGAGCACGACAGCGGCACGTGGGGGCCGGGACTGTTCAACATCACCAGCTCGTCGGGCTCGGGTCTCGTCGAGAACTTCCGTGCGCCCGACGGCGGTACGTATTCGGCGCGGACGCCCGGCGATCTCCGGTGGGGTCCGACCGGCATCATCGTCGACGTGAACCACCGCGGAACCATCGAGTTCCGCGACTGCGAACTCGGCGGCTTCCCCGACAACGGCCTCTACGTCTCCGACGACGACGGTCAGGTCGTCGTCCGCGGCGGCGAGTACCGAAACAGCAGGGCGGCGAGCATCCGCCTCGCCGGACAGAACAGCTACGTCCGCGGCGCGATGGTCGTCGTCGACCGAAACCGCGAGTACGACGTCAACCAGCGGGGTATCCGCCTCGAAAACGGGTCGGGGCTGTCGGTGTTCGACACGACGATTCGACTCGACGCGGCCAACGGTGCGGCCGTCTCGGTGCAGAACAGCGCCGACTCCGCGTGGCTCTCGGGGCTCTCCATCAGCGTCGACGGCGACGAACCGAACCACGGCGTCGTCGTCTCCCCGGAGGCGGGCGAGACGGTACTCCTCCACAGCGACATCGAACAGCGGACTCCGGGCGGCTACGGTCTCTGGACGAAGGCCGGCTCGAACTCCGAGCGCGCCGTCGCCGAGTACTGCACGTTCACCGGCAGCGTCGGCGACGACACCGCTCGCGCGGCGATTCGCGCCGACCGGGACAACACCCAGATTCGCGCGGTCACCATCGACCAGATAAGCACGCGATACCGCCACGGCATCGAACTCACCGGTGACGACTGCTTCCTCTACGGCGGTCGGTACATCTCCGGCGGCTATCCGGTCGTCAACGTCGGCGACGACACGTGGATGGAGGAACTCACGGCCGGGTCGACCGGCGGCAGGGAAGCGGTCCAGCTCTACGACCAGAGCAGCGGCGTGACGATCAAGGAGAGCGTCCTCGAAAACGGCATCGAGGACCGCGGTTCCGCGGGACTGCGAACGTATCTCAACGAGTACCCGTAAGTCGGTCGTCGCGGTGTGGTGTGTCTACGCTTCGGGGTCGCTCGTCGACACTGTTCCCGGATACGACACCGTATCGAGGCTGCACGAACAGAGAATCGGAAACCGGGAGTCGAAGAGAAACGGAAGCGGCGCGTCGGTCCGTTTCGCGTCTGACCGAGACGGGGACCGTAGAGCCGACGGAGCGCGAGCGACGGGTCGCAGTGAAGCCGGGTTACGGTGCGGACTTCCGGAGCTTCCAGAGCTCGGAGAAGTTGATGACCTCGACACCGTCTTTCTGGTCGACGTGTTCGAGGAGCTTCTTGTAGTCGCTCTTGTTCATCGTGTTGTCGTTGTTGAAGTCGTGGAAGTTGAGGATACCCACGTTCTGGTGTTTCGCACACTGGTCGACGACCCGCTTGGCGATGTTCAGGTCGTGACCGACGGTTCGGGGTAGCACGAGCGGGTCGAACGCGTACGGACTCGTCGTGTTCAGGTCGAACGACTGGTTCATTCCGCCCATGTAGTGGTACTTGTTGACGACGTCGAGCGCCGTCGCGTCGTAGTCGTTGCCGGGGTAGACGACGAAGTTGGAACTCTCGAAGCCGTGACCCAGCAGCCACTGCTTGTTCTGCTGGAGCGTCTGCTGGAGTTCGTCGCCCGATAGAGCGTGGAAGCGGTTCCTGATGCTCTCGTGGGCGACGATCTCGTCGCCCGCCTCGTGGCGCTCCTTCAGTTCACCGAGCGTCATGAACTTGTTCTGTCCGACGAATCGCGGGACTGCGGCCTGGACGGCCGGCATGTCGAACTCGTCGTGCAGCGGCGCGGCGTCGTTGTAGTAGCTCTTGCGCCCGTCGTCCCAACTGAAGACAATGTACCCTTTGTCGGGCTTGTCGTGGATGCGGAGGTCGTCGACCCACACCTCGATATCGTCGCTGGTGGCGTTGTTGGCGACGATTTCGATGCGGTTGATCTGTGTGAGGTCCGGCGGCGTCTTGCTCGTCTCGTAGACGCCGGGCGCCGTGCGGAACCAGCCCACGTCGGGGGTCTCCATCGAGATGTTCCGCAGTTCGAGCACCGCGTAGTTGCCGAAGGGGTCGCGGAGGTAGACGAACAGCGCGAACTTCGAGGGCGTCGTCGTGCGCAGCGCGAGCGAGAAATCCTTCTTCGTGAGGTCGCGGTTGTTCTCGAACGAGCGCTCGATGCTGGCGTTTTCGCCGTCTTTGCCGGTAATCTTCGCGCTCGAATCGCCTCTGAAGGCGTGTTTGGAGGACGACTCCATCTCGCCCGCGTTCGAGAACCACGCCGAGAGGTCGGTGAAGTCGTCGAGCAGCTCGCCCGGCTTGTTGTACTTCTCGCGGCTCTTGTAGGTCGTCTCGACCTCCGCGGCCTCGTCGGCCGGCTCTTCGGTCTCGGTCGGTTCGTCGGTCGCCGCGTCGTCGCCCGCGGTCTGATTCGCGCTCTGGGTCGTCCCGTTGGCGGCGGAGTCGTTAGCGTCGTCGGGCGACTGGCCGCTGCAACCCGCGACGGCGACGAGGCCGGCTAAGCCGGCCGCACCTGTGGTCTGGAGGAACCGTCTTCGGCTTCGACTGTCGTCCTTCATCTGTACCTCCCACTTCGCAAACCCAGTGCATTACTATGAATCCGCTATGCGCCCCCAGCGACTCGGCTTACCGACGCGCTAATCGGTGCGAACGACCGTTCGCTCCGTTTCGAACGTTTCAGTCCGTTCGGTCGGAGGCCGTCCCGCCCGGACGTCGGCGTACAGCGACAGGAACTCCGAGACGACGCGTTCGCGCGAAAAGCGCGCCAACTGGTCCGGAATCGCCGCTCGGTGGCCGTCGTACCCCTCGCGAAGGCGTCCGAACGCACGCGCGAGCGACTCGGGGTCGTCGGACTCGAACCGGACGCCGGCGTCGCCGACGACGAAGTCCGTGCTCCCCACGTCCGAGGAGAGTACGGGCGTTCCGCTCGACAGCGCTTCGAGGAAGACGCGGCCGAACGGTTCGTCGAGCAGGCCGGGGTAGACGAACGCGTCGGCGGCGGCGTACTCCGCGGGCAGGTCGTCGTGGTCGACGAACCCGAGCCACTCGACGTGCTCGTCGACGCCCAACTCCGTCGACAGCGAGCGGAGCGCGTCACCGTACGGTCCGGCCCCGGCGATGCGGACGCGCACGTCGTGGCCGTCGTCGAGTATCGAGGGCAGCGCCCGGAGCAGCACTTGAAATCCCTTGACGTACTTGAACGCGCCGACGGCCAGCAGCGTGAACGGGTCGTCGTCGCCGCGGCCGAGGTCGGGGTCGCCGTCGCGTTTGTACGCCGCGGGGTCGGAGACGGCGAACTCGCCGCTGTCGAAGTGCGGAATCACTCTGAGACGCTCCTCGGGGAAGCCGAACTCGGCGTAGTCGTCGCGCTGGTGCGGCGACAGCAGGTGGTACGCCGAGATACCCTCGCGCGCGGCGATGGACTTTTGGACGAACTCGACTTTCGCCAGCGAGTCGTAGGACGAGCGAAGCGTCGTTTCGACCCCCGACTTGCGGGTGTAGGCGCTCCCGGCGATACAGGCCGTACACTTCGTTCGGCCCGGCCCGCCGCACTTCTCGCGGTCCATCCACATCATGTCGCCTTTCGGACAGACCGGCTGGTAGGAGTTCAGCGTCACGACCGTGGGGGTCGAGAGCGCGGACAGCGGCTCGATGAACCCCGTCGAGTACGAGTGGACGAGGTCGTGTCGCTCCAGTCGGTCGGTGAGATCCTCGACGACGCCGATTTTCGCCAGCAGCGGGTGCGGTAGTTTCGGGAGGTCGTCGCGGACGACGTAGTCGACGCGGTCGGTCGCGGGTAACCGCGAGCGGTCGGCGGTTCGTTGGCTGACGACGTACACCGTCAGATCGTGGTGTTTCGAGAGTTCGCGGATGAGGAGGGCCGCGGTGTACGTCGCGCCGGTTCCGTCCAGACCTGGGACCTCGACGGGGAGAAACCCCACGTCGAGCCGTTCGTCGGGCGTCGTGGCCGAGTCCGACGCCGTAGCCGAGTCCGACGCCGCGGTCGAGTCCGACGCCGTAGCCGAGTCTGATGTCGCGGTCGGGTTCGACGTCGCGGCCGGGTCCCGCGTCCGGTCGCGGTCACCCACGGGTCGTCACCGGGGACTGGTCCCGACGGCGTCGACGCGAGTTCGGTGCGACCGATGCGCACGCGCGACGCTGGAGAGGCGGAGTGGTCATCGAGGAGATACTGTGGGCTCAAAGTGGATTATTATGAACTCGGTAAGGCCGCGTTCGCGTTCGAGACGGCGGTTACGCCCACCACAATCCGGCCGGTGAACTGGCTTACCCGGTCCATAGCAAAGCCCCGGGCGTTCCCAGAGAGTCGTATCCGCACCTATCGACAGCTATGATATCGACCACCCGCCGCCCGAGTCGACCCGTCGCGTCGACCGACCGCGGTACATCCACCCCATCCACAGTCGAACAGCGTTCCGTGCGTGTTCGTCCCCTCCCGCGAGAACGGAGTGTGAGACAGTGAGCATGCAGAAGCAGTTCTTCGGCGTCTTCGGCGACGCCCGCCAGTTCGAGCGCCTGCGCTCGCCACACGAGTTCGACACCGTCGTCGGCGGCGACGTCGCCACCGTCGGCATCCGCGACCCCGGCCTCGGCCACCCCGGACGCAGCGACACGTACTCCGGACCGAAAGGCGAGTGCGCGGTCTGGGGCGAGGCGTACGCGCCCGGCACCCACAACAACGTCGCCGAGTGGGTTCTCGACCGCTACGCCGAGGTCGGACACGACGCGTTCTCCGAACTCAACGGCTCCTACCTCGTCTTCGTCGAACGGGACGGCGAGGCGTTCGTCGTCAACGACCCCATCCGCTCGTGGGACTGTTTCTACGCCGACACCGACGACGGGCGCGTGTTCAGCTCCGACGCGGCCGCCGTCGCGCGGACGCTCTCGGGTCACGCCGTCCGCCGCGACGCCCTCCTCGAGTTCCTCCACCTCGGCGTCGTTCTCGGCGAGAAATCGCTGCTCGAACGGATGTTCCGCCTCCCTATCGACGCGGTACTCACCGAATCGGAGACGTACGACCTCTCGCGGTTCGTCTACGAACCGCAGGAGTTCGACTACGTCCAGGAACTGGCCGACCGACTCGGACGGGCGGTCCGCCGCCGCGCCCGCATGCCGGGTCGGAAGGGACTGCTCCTCTCGGCGGGGTACGACTCGCGGACGGTGCTCTCGAAGATGCCCGAGATCGAACACTGCTACACCGTCGGCCACCCCGAAGGGCAAGAGACCGGGGGCGCGCGGACCCTCGCCACCCAGTACGGTGCCGAACACACCGCGTTCCGGCCGACGCACCGATACCTGATGGCCGACGAGTCGAAAGTCCGCTACTCGCAGGGGATCAAGGAGTCGCTCCACATCCACCACGCGGGCTACTCCGACGAGATGGACGTCGACTCGATGTTCCACGGACTGCTCTGCGACACGTTCCTCCGCGGGCACTTCCTCGCGCAGGACGGCGTCGAGCTGTTCGGCAAGACCGTACCGTTCCGCCGCCTCGACCCGAACCCGAACCCCGTCGAGAACCTGCTCTCGAAACTCGGCTACATGCCCGAGGCGAGTCAGGCCGTCGCCGACCAACTCGTCGGCCTCGACGCCGACCCGGCGACGTTCGTCAGAGACGCCGTCTCCCGCGAGTTCGAGAAGGCGTGGGACCGCGCCGACGGCGTCCAGAACGCTATCGACATCACGGGCATCAGCAACCAGCCGTCGACGCCGTTCCGGACCCACCTCGCGGACAACTTCTTCGAGTCGTTCGTCGTCGCGGACGCGGAACTGCTCGACTGGCACCTGACGACGCCGCCGCAGCACCGCAACACGGCGACGTTCATCAAGGCGCTTCGCCGCCTCGACGACGACATCCTGCGGAACCCGCCGCCGGACCGCCCGCACGACACGCAGATTCTCAACCACGTCGAGGGGTTCCTCCGTCGGAAACTGCCGCTCGTCGAGGGCTTCGAGTCGCCGTGGCCCGACCGCCGAGACATCTACCGCGAGTACGAACTCGACGAGGTGCTGTTCCCCGACGAACCGTACGTCCACGACCTCCCGGTGCGGCACAAGCTTCGCATCAACGACAGCTTCGGCTGGCTCGAACTCTGCACTGAGCGGTCGATCCGCCCGAAAGAGGTGTTCGCCGTCGACGAACGCGTCCCGGACACGGGCAAACGAGGTGCCTGATACCCGTGTCCCACTCCCCGTACTCGCGCCGCAGTCCGTGGTTCACCGACCTCGTCGCCGCGCTCGCGCTCCTCGGCGTCTCGGCCGCCGCGATTCACACCTCCCTCACCGGACTGCCGCGACTCCTCCTCACGATGCCGCTCGTGCTGTTCTTGCCGGGGTACGCGCTGGTCTCCGCCATCTTTCCCGATCGAAACACCACCTCCCGGACCGCCTTCGACGACGCCGTTTCGGGGCTTCGGAACCCGCTCCCGACCGCCCGGTCGGTGACGGGCGTCGAGCGCTTCGCGCTGGCCGTCGTCGGCAGTGCGTTGGTCGTCCCGCTCGTCACGCTGGGCGTCCATTTATCGCCGCAACCCATCGAACTGCTGCCCGTCGCCGTCGGCGTCGAGGCGACGACGGCCGTGCTGTTGCTCGTCGCGTTCGTGCGCCGGGCGACGCTCGATTTGGACGAGCGCTACGCACCGCCGTATCCGACCGCCATCACGGGGCTGTTCTCCTCGCGGCCGCCGGAGCATCCGATGCGCGGTCGGGCCGAGGGCGGACGGCTCCCGGCCGTCGCGCTGGCTTTGAGCCTGCTCGTCCTGCTCTCGACGGTCGGCTACGCGGCGACGGTGCCGACCGACGACGAGGGCTTCACCGAGTTCTACGTCGAGACCGAGAACGTCGACGGCGACACGCAGTCGATGTACCAGAACCAGTTCGCGGCCGGAGAGCCGGCGAACGTCACTTTCGGCGTCGAGAACCGCGAGCAGCAGACCGAGTCGTACAGCGTCGTCGTACTGAGCGAGCGAGTGCAGACGAACGGCAACGAGACGACGGTGACCGAATCCGAACAGATCGGGTCGACGGACCTCACGCTCGACTCCAGAGAGAACGTCACCCGCGACGTGACGGTGACGCCGTCGATGTCCGGCGACGTTCGGTTCTCGCTGCTGTTGTACCGGGGCGACGCACCCGCAGACCCGTCGGTTGAGAACGCGTATCGGAGTCTCAAACTGTACGTCACCGTCTCCGGCGGTGGCGGACAGAACGGGTCGCTCGCGGGTCCGTCCGCCTCGGGAAGCGATGCGGGTGACGCGGCGCTCGCCGCGGACGCTCTCACAGCATCGACCCGGTCTACGGGCACCCGCTGATGTGGCCCTGGGAACATCTCGCCTTCGGCTACGTGCTCTACTCGCTGTTTCGACACACGACCGGACGGAGTCCGACGGGCCCCGAAGTGTTCGTCCTCGCGGCGGCGACGCAGTTTCCCGACCTGGTCGACAAGCCGCTCTCGTGGACCTTCGGCGTCGTGCCGACGGGGTACGGGCTCGCGCACTCGGTCTTTCTCGTGCCCGTCTTCGCCGTCGCGGCGCTGCTCCTCGCAAAGCGGCTCGGCGGCGTGATGTGGGGCGCGGCGTTCGTCGTCGGCCACCTCTCGCACCTCGTCGGCGACGTCATCTACCCGCTCGTCGAGGGTGATGCCCTCTCGTTCGACCCGCTGTTGTGGCCGCTGGTCAACAACACCGGTGCGGCCCCCGAAGCCGGGTCGCTGGAACTCGTCGTCTACTACCTCGCCCGGTGGCTGGTCGACATCGTCCGACTCGACGTGAGCCTGCTCCTGGCCTTCGAGTTGACGCTGGCGGCGTTCGTCTTCGGTCTCTGGGCGTACGACGGCTTCCCCGGCGTGGCGACGGCGGTCCGGCCGCTACGTCGGTGATTCCGCGTCTGCTTTTCGACGCAACTCACGCTCCGTTTTCTGCACAGCCCTCGTAGACGTAGGAGAAGTGAGAGCCGCCGCCGCGTTCGACGGTCGGGCGCACGCCGAGACAGCCGTCGTCCTCGACGACCCCCTCGGTCGGAACGCTACGTAGCGGGCCGTCGTCTACTCGGACGTGGACCGCGTACTCTCCCGACTCCGCGAGCGGCGGTTCGAAGACGAGGCCACCCTCCCGTTCGAGGCTCCCGTCGCTCCACTCGCCCGCCGACGCGACGCCGGAGTCGAGGAAGACGAGCGAGTCGCCCTCGGTGACTCCGACGGTGACGTCGTGTTCTTCGGCGTCTCGGTTCTGGACGACGACCGAAGCGAGTCGGTACGAGGGGGCGGTGCCTTCGAGCGTCGAACACCCGGCGAGGAGGGGGAAGGAGGTGGAGGCGATTCCCGAGAGGACCGTTCTGCGTCGCATGCGATAGCTGCAGTTGCTCGGCTGATGTCCGTTTCGACACCGCTTCGGAACCGAGCGAGGTTCGTCGTCGTCCGAGCGATGAGTTCTCTTCGGCTCGCGGTAGCGACGCCTCAACGGTGCGCCACCCCGAACTCCTACCGAACGGAAAACGGCGGACGCGTTCGAACAGGACTCCGCCAGAGACAGCAGCGACGACGACCCGCCTCGGACGGTGAGGTTCCGAGGTCGGGTACCGTGACCGCACGCTCCCGACCCGGCAACCGCCGTGCCGACGAACAGCGGGCGCTGCCGCTGGCTAAATCGAACGCCGCAGTCGGGCAAAATCACGAGACTGAACGACTCGACGGCTAATCCGACGACGGCGACGGCGGAGGAGAGAACGGCGCCGACAGCCCGGCGAGAAGGCGTTCTTTCCGGCGTCGCTCTCCATCGTCGCTCGTCGCTTGCTACTGCCGCTCTCCATCGTCGCTTTCCGTCGTCGCTCGTCGCTTGCTACTGCCGCTCTCCGTCGTCGCGGTCGTCACCGAAGGTGTTGCGAGAACAGAGCGCTGTGAGAGGTGAATCCGGTGAGAAGGAGATCAGGCGCCGGCGTTTCCGTCCGACGGCGTGACGCACATCCGCACGTCGCCGTTGTCGTACAGTGTGCTCTGTGACGGTCGGCAGATGCGCTCCTGCGGGATGTCGCGCGGTTCGCCGATGCCCTGCTCGTTGACGAAGTACGTCGTCCCCGAGGACTGGAACTCGCGGTAGACGGTCACGTCGTGGTCGACGGGGTCACCGTCGGTGACGTTCGCCGTGTCGGCCGTGTAGGCACCCGTTCGCTTGAACACCGTCTGGTACGGGTGGTCGGTCCGCAGCTGCTGCTCGGGGCGAATCTCCATCGGGTCGGGGCCGCCGGTCATCTCGCCGATGGTGTGGACGGCGGCGACGGACTCCTCGTTGTAGCTCAGCGTCTCGCCCTGCGGAAGCACCGGGTTGTCGATGGTGCCGTTCCGCGAGGCGACCATCGCGCCGGGGAACATCAGCGCGGCGACGAGCAACCCGGCGACCAGGATTTTGGGGTTGAGGTTCGCCACGAGGTAGCGCACGCCGACGGCGGTCAGAATCGCCATCGGGGCGTACATGAACGCGAACCACCGCTGGGGGATGAAGTTGCGGATGCCGAACATCGGCAGCCCCAGCGTGAACACGAGCATGATGGCCGTTCCGATGAGCAGCGTGAACACCGACTGCTTGGCGCGGTCGCGGTGGACCACGTACAGACAGCCGACGAACGTCCCGAGGAGGAGCAAGAGGAAGCCGAGCACGTCGATGTACGCCGCCAGTTCCGCCAGCGGCGGCGTGGGGCCGGAGGCGGCGCTCTCGCTCGATGCGGTGCTGGGTCCGCCCGCGAGGTTCCCGAACCCGGCGCTCGACGCCACCGTCTCCGCGAGGAAGCTCAGGATGGTCTCTAAGAACGTCCCGCCCTTGTACGGCGTGAACGACCAGAGGAAGGTGATGAGCCCCACGTCGAAGACGACGAGGCCGAGGATGTTCACCGGGTTGCGCGCGCGGAACACGTCCGGGCGGAGCCGCGAGACGCGATAGATGCCGAGGTTGAGGAGGAAGTACGCGACGACCGCGCCGCCGAAGACGACGAGCATGATGAACGACGACACCTGGTGGGTGAGGATGAGCGCCACTGACAGACCGGCGAGCAGCGCGAAGTCGCGCGCCGCGTAGTCGGTCTGCATCAGCCGAATCAGCGCGTACAGGACGGCCAGGAAGATGACGAGCCCCATGCTCGTCGGGATGATGTGCATCCCCCACTCGATGACGTAGTCACCGAGCGAGAACAGCGCCGCCGCGAGCACCGCCCACCGCTCGGCGACGAGTTCGCGCGTCGCCATGTAGATGAGAAGCGGCGACAGCGGGATGACGACGCCCAACGAGAGGTACAGCGCCGTCCGAAGCGGCACGTCGTAGATGAGCGACGCCGACGCGACGAGCAGGTGGTACAACGGCGAGACGTAGTGCTTGTCGTCGGAGATGGCGTCTAACGACCCTGCTTCGAGTATACCGGTCGTCAACTCGGGCAGGTGCGTCCAGATGTCGATGCCGATGAATCCGGGCACCGTCGCCAGCGCGGCAAAGCGGACGGTTCCGGCGACGAGAACGACCTGTAACAGCAGTATCGAGGGGTTGAACGCCTCTTCTTTGGCGAACAGTATCTGCAGGAGGAGGAGCGTCCCGGTCACCCCCGCGATACCGTAGAAGGCGACGCCTCGCTCGCCGGCGAGAACCGCCGCGAGCAGCATCCCCGCGGTTCCGAGCACGACGACGCTGGGGAGGAGCCGAGAGACGCCCGTCGGTAAGACGAACGCGGCCCCGTCGTTCTTCCCGTGGCCGCCGTACACCGACAGCAGGTACAGCACGGCAGCCCCACCGAGGACGAGGGGGATGGTCTCGACGTACACCTGCGAGAACAGGAAACGAAGCGGCACCATCGCGAGCGCGGCGAGCAGCGCGAGCACCGCCGCGTCGACGTCGAAACGACGGGCGCGGAGCCAGTCGCCGACCGAACTCGTGCTCATCTCAGGCGGCCCCCTGCGCGACGCACTCGTACAGTGAGGCGAGGCGCTCGCCCATCAGGTCGACGCTGACGTCCGGCGACACCGACCGTCGGCGCTCTCTGTCACCGAGCGAGTCGACGTCGGCGACCGTCCGGTCGAGTTCGGCCGCGAGTTCGTCGTTCGTCGTGCCGACGGCGACGCCCGGTGCGTCGCCGAACTCGTCGCGGACGAAGCCGACGTCGGTGGAGACGACCGGCAGCCCGCAGGCGGCGGCCTCCTTGACCACCATCGGGCCGCTCTCGCGGCGCGAGGTGACGAGTAGCGCGTCGCTGGCGTTCATGTAGTACGGCATCTCCTCGTAGGGGACGTTCGAGACGGTCCGGAGGGTCACGTCGGCGTCGGCCGCCTCGACGACGGCGCGCGCGCGTGGGTAATCTTTCTCGTCGCGGGACTTCTCGTACGGAAACAGCGCGACCGTCTCGTCGGTGTCCCAGCCGATTCGCTCGCGCGCCTCGTCGCGGTCGACAGGTCGGAACCGGTCGGTGTCGACGCCGAACGGGAGGTGGGTGTAGTTCTGCCCGAGGTGACTCGCCATCGCGCGACTCGGGAGCACCGTCTCGTCGGCCGCGCGCGCGCCGACCCGGCTGAGGTAGCGAAGCCAACCGTACTCGCCCATGATGTCGGTTCCCCAGAGGGTGAGAACGAGCGGGCGCGTCGGCTGCGCCAGCGCGAACGGAACCGTCAGGCCGTAGTTCGCGTGGACGAGGTCGTAGGAGTCGAGTCCCTCGGCGAGAACCTCCGGGTAGTACTGGAGGTAGTCGCGGACGGTACGGGGGGAGTCGGGACTGTACTCGGCGGGAACCGAGACGACGGTACAGTCGACGCCCTGTGATTCCAGTGCCTCGACCTGTTGCTCGAAGAACGAGCGCGTCGAGGTGATGAGTTGGAGGACTCTCATGCTGTGAGTTTCTGTCTGCTGCCGCCGCCCGCCGACTCCACCTGGTCGACGATGACGTCGGTCACGTCGACGCGCTCGGCGAGCAGTCGGTCGCGGCGAGCCCGCCACGTCTCGGCGTCGGCGTCTCGGCCTTCGAGGACGTCGACGGCGCGGCTGAGCGCTTCTCTGTGGCGATTCGTCCCGTTGCAACTGTACACGAGGTCGTACTCGTCGTCGAGTTCGGTGACGTAGCCCAACGAGAGGCTGTTGACGTAGACGGCCGGCGTGCCGAGCATCGCGCACTCGGCGGCCGTCGTCGCCCCCTCGCCGACGTAGCAGTCGGCGTAGTACAGCAGGTCGTGCATCCGCTCGGGCGAGAGGTCGAGGCGGTGGCCCTCGATATCCTCGTCGAGTTCCATCTCCGCCGTGACGAACACTTTCGCGCCCGTCTCGGATAGTCGCTCGACGACCTCGCCGACGTCGTCGAAGCCGCTCTGACCCATGTCGTGCGACGACCCCCAGTCGTTGAACCGGGTGACGACGAACGACTCGTCCTCGTCGAGGCCGAGGTCGTCGAGCACCGTCGGATCCGGCGTGAACCGGTCGGGGTGGAGATACGCGAGTTCGTGGTAGCCCGAGTACCGCACCTGCTTGGAGCCGATGTCGCCGACGTAGCACGACGGCGTGCAGACGGTGTGGGCGAACGGGTACGCCAGCTTCTTGATGATGGTCGCGTGTTCGGTGTCGTAGAAGACGACGCTCCGAGCGCCGACGAGCGGCGCGACGTGGGCGGCGGCGACGCCGCCGATGGCGGTGATGACGTCGGGGTTCAGCTCGCGTGCACGTCGGAGCAACCGGAGTTCGTACGTCGCCTGCACCGCCGCTAACGAGGCCAGTCCGTTGGACTCGCCGGCCAGCACCTCGTGTTCGATGCCGTAGAGTTCGAGCAGGCGGACGGCCATCTCCTTCTCGCGGGCGAAGACGTGGACCTCGTGACCCCGCGCCTCCAGCTCCTCGATGGCGTGCTTGAAGAAGTGGACGTGGCCCGGGTGTTGGACGGTGACGGCGACTCTCACTCTCGGCGCACCTCCAACTCCTCGTTCTCCTGCATGTCGAACACCATCGCCAGGAGCACCGAGACGATGCCGATGGAAGCGAGAGCGCCGCCGGAGCCGTCGCTCTCGTCGGAGACCGCTCCTTTGAGCGAATCGAGGACGCCCGCGCCGGCGATAGCCGCGCCGAAGAGGTACAGCCCCGCGAGGGGGTGGAAGTCGACGGTGAGGTACTTCACGCGTAGTCGCCACAGGAAGTCGCGAGCCAGGAGTGCCGACAGGCGAGGGACGAACGTTTTGTACTCGATGGTGCTCTCCTCGTCGCCGTAGACGGCCGGAATCGCCACGTCGGCGACCCGGAGACCGTGGGCGTTGAGTTTGACGAGCACGTCGTTGCAGAACCCGTAGCGCTCGTAGAGCTCCTGGTAATCGATGGTCTCCAGCGCCTCCCGCGAGATCGCGGTGTAGCCGTTCTGCGGATCCATCGTCTTCCAGTAGCCGCTTGCCGCCTTCGTCAGCAGCGTGAGCAGCCAGTTACCGAACGAGCGCCAGGCGCTCATCCCCTCGCGGTACTCGCGGTAGCGGAGGCGGTTGCCCTTCGCGTAGTCGGCCTCGTCGGAGACGACCGGGTCGACGAGGCGGTCGAGTTTCTCGGGGTCCATCTGTCCGTCGCCGTTCATCACGGCGACGACGTCGATGCCGTCGGCGAGCGCGCGCTCGTAGCCGGTCTTGATAGCGCCGCCGACGCCGCGGTTCTCCTCGAGACGGATGGGGACGACGCGTTCGTCGAACGCCGACGAGGACTCGGCGGCCTCGGAACCGGATTCGCGTTCGTGGGCGTCCGTGTCGTCGGCTGCCGCCGAGTCGTCGGGTCGGCGAAGTCGCGCCGTCCCGCCGTCGGTCTCGACCAGATGGCCGCTGCCGTGCGCGGCGTTCGCGCGCTCGGCGTGGCGCCGAATCTCGTCCCAGGTGCCGTCGGTCGACCGGTCGTCGACGACGTACACCCGGTCGACGAACGCGGGCATCGTGTCGATGACCTCGCCGACTAGGCCCTCCTCGTTGTAGGCGGGGACGACGACCCCGATTCTCGAATCTCGGTACATCAGACCCTCCGGTAGGTGAAGCCGTGTTCGACGACTTCCTCGGCGCTGAGCGCGCCGCAGACGTCGAGCAGGAACGGGTCGTCGTTCATCTCCTCGCGCGCGTCGTCGAGGTCGAGGCTGTCGAACACGTCGTGCGGCGTCGCCAGGACGATGCCGTCGGCGTTCTCGAAGGAGGGGTGGTCCATCACGTCGATGCCGAACGCCTGGCTCGTCTGTTCGGGGTCGGCGTGGGGGTCGAAGCCGAGCACGTCGACGCCGTACTCCTGCATCGTCTCGATGACGCCGTCGACCTTCGAGGTGCGGATGTCGGCGACGTTCGGTTTGTACGTCAGGCCGAGGACGACGACCCGACTCTCGCCGAGGACGTTACCGCAGTCGTTCAGCGTCTTCAGCGCGAGTTCGGAGACGTGCTCGGGCATGCGGCGGTTGACGTCGCGGGCCTTCAGCGTCAGCTCCGGAACGTATCCCTCCATCTTCGAGCGGTACGCGAAGTAGAACGGGTCGACGGGGATGCAGTGGCCGCCGACGAGTCCGGGCGAGTAGTCGTGGAAGTTCCACTTCGTCCCGGCCGCGTCGAGCACCTCCTGGGTGTCGATGCCGATGCGGTCGAAGGCGACGGCGAGTTCGTTCATCAGCGCGATGTTCAGGTCGCGCTGGACGTTCTCGACGACTTTCGACGCCTCGGCGGCTTCGAGCGACGACGTGCGATGGACACCCGCGTCGACGACCTGCTCGTAGAGGTCGGCGACGTCCTCGAGCACGGCGGGGTTGTCCGCCCCGACGACCTTCACCACGTCGCGGAGGCCGTGCTCCTCGTCGCCCGGGGTAGCGCGCTCGGGCGAGTACGCGACGAAGAACTCCTCGCCCTCAGTCAGTCCCGACGCTTCTTCGAGTGCCGGGGTGAGTACAGTCCGCGTCGCACCGGGGAACACCGTCGATTCGAGGACGACCGTCGTCTCCGACGTCATCTGCGCGCCGACGGTCTCGGCGGCGCTCTCGACGAATCGAAGGTCGGGGTTCTCCATCTCGTCGACGGGCGTCGGTACCGTGACGATGACGTAGTCGGCGTCGGCGATGGCCGCGGGGTCCGTAGTGAACTCCACGTCGCTGTCGGCGACCACCGAGTCACCGAGGTCGCCGGTCGTGTCGGTGCCCTCTGCGAGCGTGTCCACCTTCTCGTCGTCGATGTCGTAGCCGATGACCTGCTGGTCGACGCGGTCGAAGTGAACCGCCAGCGGGAGGCCGACGTACCCGAGACCGACGACGCAGATCGTCTCGGTCCGGGCGACCGGTTCGGCGTGGCGATTCTCGCCTCGACGACGGGCGTCGGTCAGTCCCGAACTCATCGCTGTTCCTCCGTATCGAGGAACCGTTCGTGTTCGACCGCGCAGTTCCGTCTGCCGTGACGAAGCGTCTGTGTCTCGCTCATGGGGGTAATCTCCCACCTGCGTAGACCGCAGGCGGGCTTCGGTTCTCCCGTAACACGATACCGGCTTTATTATAGAGCGAGTAAGCGACTCGCGCGAATTTCCGTCACACGCGACGGTTCGAAAAGGGGAACTTCGGCGGCTCTCGCGCCTCTGACGGCCGGTCTCCTCGGGCGAACCGACGACTGTTTCGTTCTCCTATCCCGTTTAGGAGGTCCACAAGCCCTCTCGCGGTAGTTCAGCGCACCGAGACGCACTCGGACCCGACTGAGCACCGAACGCGTGCACGACGGTCCGTTTCAACGAATCTCACTGTTTCCGTGTTTGTGTCGCGTATAACAATGAGGGTCTCCGCCTTCTCTGGAACTGCGGGACGCTCCCGCGAACAGATGAAACGCACGACACTACCCCACGTCGACTCCGACCCCCACACAACGTCTCCGCGACTCCGACGGGTGGCCGAGTCGAAAGCTACGGCCGAGGTGACCGAACAGTTCGACGAGTGAGACCCCGTGAACGGGCACCGTGACTGCCGCCGAGAACTCCCCTCTTCGGCGGCGCGACGAGTGACTGTCAACCCTCTCTTCACGCCCGTTCTACCAGATTCATTACCATTATCTGACGAAGTCTGCGTGCGCTCGCCGCAGCTCGTATCAGACTCGTGATTGAACTTCTAAAAACGTCCAGAACGGTCGTTTACAACGATGTGAAACGGTCTGCAACAGTTCGAGCGATCGTTTGCAACAGTTGCGACTATCGATACGGACATCCTGATTTATTACCCACCCAGGGTTTGTACCTGGCACATGACAGTCACAGAGTCCGATAACACGGCCCCGTTCGAGCCCCCCCAACTGGACACCGAAACGCCCCTCTCGAAGGACCAGTTGTTCCACATCCTTCAGAACCGTCGCCGCCGCGACGTACTCTGGTACCTTCGCGGTACCGAGGGCCCGGTTCGCATGCGCGACATCGCAGAACAGGTCGCCGCCTGGGAGAACGACACCACCGTCGAAGCGTTGATGTCCGATCAGCGCCAGCGCGTGTACATCGCTCTCTACCAGGAACACCTCCCGAAACTCGACGAAGACGGCGTCATCGACTACAACAAGAGCCGGGGTGTCGTCGAGCGAAACGACATCGCCGACCAGTTCGACCCGTACCTGACGAACGAGATCGTCGAGGAGGCGACTACATCTAGCCCCGCAACCCCCGGGGTCGAGGCGGCAGAGTCGGCACCCTGGCAGAAGTACTCGATCGGCGTTTCGGGTGTCGGTGCGCTCGCACTCCTCGGAATCACCTTCGATGCGCCCGTACTCGGTCAGTCCGGAAGCCTCGCGGTAGGCGTCGTCGCGGTGATGCTCACAGTGGTCACCCTCGCGTACGCCCTCTCGGGGTACTCCCGGTCGACGCTCTCGCCGGACGGTAGCGGCGAGTAATCCTCCCGCCTGACGTCATCCTTCCCCCGTTTACCTCCGTCGGGCCGTTATGTAAGAGAATAATTAAGAATATCCGAATGCGCGATTATTTCAATGACCTGTTACCGGCCAATTCGAGCCTCCAGGGCGTGTTCCGACCGATACCTGAAATTAGTCATTGTAGAACACTTGTATCGGTAATGAGACATTACGACACCGAAAGAACTACGTTCGACATCCTCCGACCTCTCGTATCCACCGGTCGAGGAGAGAGTGTGACGTGACGCAATCGAAACACCGTGTCGCTCGGACGATGCTAGCCCTCAGTGTAGTCCTCGCGAGTGTCTCCGCGCTCGCAGCGGTGGCTCCAGTCGCCGCGTCGCAGCCAGTGGCGTCGAGTGCGAACTCCTCGTTCGAGGGGCTCTCGGTCTCGGAGAAGGGGACCCTCCAACAGGGCGACCAGACGTACGTCTGGCGGAACGAGTCGAGCACGCTCTCGACGCGCTTTCATAACGCCGGAAACAGCTCGCTGTACGAGTTCTGCGCTCACGTCGAGGACGACGACGGGAAGCGGGTCGAACTCGACTGCCAGCAGATGAACGTCGACCCGGACGGGTCGCGGAGAGTCACGTTCGACTTCGAGCGATATCCGGAGGGTATCTCCGGCGAGCGCAACGTCACCGTCGTCGCCTCCCGCGGATTCGGAAACGAGGAAGCCGTCGCCGAAACGACGGCGACGTACACGTTCGTCGAGCGGGCCGGCGACCACGACGGTGACGGCCTGGTGAACGAACGCGAGGTCCAACTCGGGACCGCTCTCGACTCCCGAGACACCGACGGCGACGGCCTCTCGGACGGCACGGAGGTCGACGACCGCGGGACGAACCCCCTGGACCCCGACACCGACGACGACGACCTCAGAGACCAACAGGAGATAATCCTCGGAACCAACCCTCTGGACGCAGACACCGACGGTGACGGTCTCTCCGACGGCGCGGAAGTCGACGACCACGGGACGGACCCGCAGGACCCCGACTCCGACGGCGACGGCCTCTCCGACGATCAGGAACTCGCGTTGGGGACCGACCCGCGGAACGAGGACACCGACGGCGACGGACTCCTCGACGGCGAGGAGGTCGACAGACACAACACGGATCCGCTGAACTCCGACACCGACGGCGACGGCCTCGCCGACCGCGCGGAAGTCGACCGCTACGGCACCAGCCCGCTACGCGTCGACACCGACGGCGACGGCCTCACCGACAGTCAGGAGATTGCGCTGGGAACCAATCCGAACAACCCGGCAACGACCGTCGGCTTCGCCGGCCTGGCGCTGGCCGTGCTCGCCGGTCTCGGCATCTGGTACCGCCGGAGTCGGTACAGCGTCGCCGCGGTGGTCCGCAAACGCGGCAGCGACATCGTCAAGGCGGTGAAGACGGACGGCGATGCCGACCTCCGCGGAGGGGAGCGCGACCCCGCCGCCGGCGACCCGGCCGGCGCACCACCGGTGGAGGCGCAGGTACCGCTCTCCGACGACGGCCGCGTCCTCAAGATGCTCCAGGAGGAGAGCGGTCGGCTGAGACAGAGCGAGATCGTCGACCGAACCGAGTGGTCGAAGTCGAAAGTCAGCCGCCTCCTCTCGCGGATGGAGGAGGAGGGCAAACTCACGAAGATAAACGTGGGCCGCGAGAACGTCATCGCGCTCACCGACGAGACGCCCGACTGGGCCGACTCCGCCCTTCGGTGACCGCCTCTGCGATTCGATTTCGACCCCGCCCCGTCGAACCCCGAACCGAACGTCCACGCTCGCGTCCGTGCCCGTCGCCGCTGTCGACGCTGACTCACCGAACCGTTCCTTCTGCAACTCGCTGCTCCGCTGCTCTTGGACGACGCGTGCACGAGAGGGTCGATTCCGCAGTCGTACGGGTGCGGTCACCGTGCGCTCAAACGGGCTCCTGCCGCCCTCACTCGCACTCCCCTCGGCGTAGCCTCAGACAGTAGCCCTGCCCTCGTCAGCGCTCACTGTGGCCTCGAACGCTCGTCGAGAGGGAAGCAATCAGCACGCGAGCCGAGTCGCTTTCCGAGGTGTGGCCCGAACTTTCGGGAACGGTTGACTCGCCGACGGTCACCCCCGGTTCCCGTTAGTGCGCCCGTGTGCGGTCGTCTCTGTCCGCCCGGCTGGGTTGGGGACGTCCATCTCGGCGCTATCCGTCCGGACGGTTGGGGACGTCCACCTCGGCAGTTCTCGGCGGAGACACCGAGGGGGACGTCTCCCGAACGCCGTCTTACGGCCCCCGTAGCAGACGCGCCGAGTAGCGGGTGGCGGATCGGGAGGTCGGCGTGATGATCCGTCAGCGTCGGCCCCTCCATCCCGCGTCAGACCTCCGTCACACGGTATCTGAGCCGGACGGCGAGCGCCTCGCTGCGGGCGTTTCCGGGTGAGCGGTGTCTGCCGAGGTTGTTACTGTTGCACGTCGAAACGGTCTTTAGCGGCGGAATAAGTCCGCGGTTACCTCGTTCATAGTAATTGATACGGGGTAAGAGCTACGAGTATGGTCCGCCACAGTTCCGCCCTGTCGGGACGCAGTACCGAACGAAACCGCTCTGCCAGCCCTCTGGCCCGATTCGCCTCGGAGGCGATGTAGATGTGCGGCATCATCGCTCGCGTCGGCCGATCTGACTCGGTCGGTGCGCTCGTCTCCGGACTGGAGAGCCTCGAGTACCGAGGCTACGACTCCGCCGGCGTCGCCGTGAAAAACGGCACCGGCATCAAGGTTCACAAGCGCTCCGGGAAAGTCTCGGAGCTGAAAGACGCCATCCGCGGCGCGGAACCGAACGGCAACGTCGGCATCGGTCACACCCGCTGGAGCACCCACGGCGCGCCCACCGACGACAACGCCCACCCCCACACCGACGAGTCCGGCCGCGTCGCCGTCGTCCACAACGGCGTCATCGAGAACTACGAGGAGCTCAAGGCGAGCCTCGAAGCCGAGGGCGTCGAGTTCGTCTCCGACACCGACACGGAGGTCGTTCCGCACCTCATCGCCTCCCATCTCGGAGAGGTAGGTACGCCCGAAGAAGCGTTCCGCCGCGCGGTTCAGGAACTCGACGGGAGCTACGCCATCGCCGCCATCGTCGACGGCTTCGAGGCCGTCTACGCCGCGCGACAGGGGTCGCCGCTCGTCCTCGGACTCGACGACGGCGAGTACTTCCTCGCCAGCGACGTGCCCGCGTTCCTCGAACACACCGCCGAGGTCGTCTACCTCGAAGACGGCGACATGGTCGTCGTCGAACCCGGCAGCGTCGCGATGACCACCGTCGCCGGCGAACCCGTCTCCCGCGACATCGACACCGTCGACTGGGACCCCGAAGACGCCGGCAAAGGCTCCTACGATCACTACATGCTCAAAGAGATACACAACCAACCGACGTCGCTGGCGAACACGGTCGAAGGTCGAGTCGACGATGACGGCGTGACGCTCGCCGAGATAGACGCGTTCGACGACGTCTCCGAGGTCCAGTTCGTCGCCTGCGGCACCTCCTACCACGCGGCGCTGTACGGTGCGCGCCTGCTCAACGCCGCCGGCGTTCGCGCCCGCGCCTTCCGCGCGAGCGAGTACGCTACCTCCGACCCCATCACAGACGAGACGCTCGTCGTCGCCGTCACCCAGAGCGGCGAGACGGCCGACACCCTGAGCGCGCTCGGACGCGCCGACGCCGAGGGAGCCCGAACCGTCGCGGTCACGAACGTCCAGGGGTCGACCGCCTCCCGCGAGGCCGACGAGACGCTTCTCGTCCGCGCCGGGCCCGAGATCGGCGTCGCGGCGACGAAGACGTTCTCCTCGCAGGTCGCGGCGCTCTGTCTGCTCAGCCACCGCATCGGCGAGGACGTCGCCGAAGAGCTGCCGTGGGACGACCCGACGGCGTTCTTCGAGTCGCTGCGCTCGCTCCCCGAGAACGTCCGCGACGTGCTCGACGGAGACGATGCTCACGAACTCGCCAATCGCTACCTCGGCAGCGAGGCGTTCTTCTTCATCGGCCGCGACCTCGGCTACTCCGTCGCCGTCGAGGGCGCGCTGAAGTTCAAGGAGATCACGTACGAGCACGCCGAAGGCTTCGCGTCCGGTGAGCTGAAGCACGGGCCGCTGGCGCTCGTCACCCCGCAGACTCCGGTGTTCGCGGTGTTCACCGGCACCGACGACCAGAAGACGCTCACCAACGCCAAGGAGGCGCAAACCCGCGGCGCGCCCATCGTCGCCGTCGCCCCCGAGGACCACCCGGCCGTCGACGCCGCGGACGCGCACCTGCCCATCCCGGACACCGACCCCGCGCTGGCCGGACTGCTCGCGAACGTCCAGCTCCAGTTGGTGTCGTACCACACGGCGAACCTCCTGGGTCGCTCCATCGACAAACCGCGGAACCTCGCAAAGAGCGTCACCGTCGAGTAGCGGGACCTCCACCGCGGACCATTCCTTTTCGGCGACGACCGCTGCTCCGTCGAGTTCTTACTGAACTACCGACTTAGTACACTGAACTGCTGACTCGGTACACTGAACTGCTGACTCGGTACCGGACGGCTGGCCCGGTCCCGGACGGCCGACGTGCGGCTTCGAGGCGAGAGGCCGAGCAGAGACGCGATAGGAAGCCGAGACCGCGGGTGAACAGAGCGAGAAAGGTGCGAAAAGCAGCACCGAGAGCTACTGCGTCGGGTGGGCGATTGCAGGCTACCTTGCGGCGTCTTCGACCATCGCGTACGCTTCGTCGAACAGTTCTCGGGCGCGCGCCTCGTCGCGTGCTTCCGCCGTGACGCGAACCAGTGGTTGGGTCCCGCTGGCGCGGACGAGGAACCAGCCGTCGTCCAGCGCCACGCGGACGCCGTCCATCTCGTCGACGTCGTCGAACTCGTCGTGGACGCGCTCGCTCACCGCGGCCATCGTCGCCGTCTTGTCCGCGACTTCCACGCTGTCGCGGAGCGTCGGGTATCGCGGCAGTTCGTCGAGCAGCGTCTCCAGTGGTCCTTCGACGCTCACGAGTTCGGCGAGTTTGACGGCCGCGAGCGGCCCGTCGGGACAGAGCGTCTCGTCGGGCCAGATCCACGCCCCGCTGGGTTCGCCGCCGAAGGCGACGGCCGGAGCGCTCGCGGCCTCGGCGACGTACACGTCACCGACGGGCGTTCGCTCGACCGTCGCTCCCTGCGGGGAGAGCGCGTCGTCGACGGCGAGGCTCGTGTTCAGCGGGGCGGCGACGCGCTCGCCGTCGCCCGCAGCGCGGCGACCGAACAGCGCCAGCAGGTGGTCGCCGGGGACGAACTCACCCGACTCGGTGACGGCCATCATCCGGTCGGCGTCGCCGTCGTGGGCGATACCGAGGTCGGCGTCCGTGGAGGCGACGACCGAGCACAGGGTCTGGCAGTTCTCGGCCGTGGGTTCGCTCGGCCGACCGGGGAAGCTCCCGTCGGGTTGAGCGTTCAGCGTCGTCACCTCGCAGCCGAGCTTCGAGAGCGCGTGCGCGGTCAGCGCGCCCGGGCCGTTCCCGGCGTCGACGACCACCGAAAGCTCCCCGCCGAGGTCGACCGCAGAGACGAGCGCAGAGATGTGGTTCTCGACGGCGTCGTTTCGCTCCCGCTCGATTCCGACGCCTTGCCAGTCGGCACGCTCGAACGACTCCTCGCGGATGCGCTCCTCGATGGCCGCGCGGCGCTCGGCGTCGAACGCTTGGCCGCTGGGCGTCCAGAGTTTGATTCCGTTGTCCGTCGCCGGGTTGTGCGAGGCGGTGATGACGACGCCGGCGTCGGCGCCGAACTCGGCGACGCTGCGGGCGACGGTAGGCGTCGACGCGACGCCGACGCGAGTAACGTCGGTGCCGCACTCCTGCGCGCCCGCGGCGACGGCGTTGGCGAGGAAGGCACCGCTTTCTCGGGCGTCGCGTCCGAGGACGACGCGGTCGTAGTCCTCCGCCGCGAGGGCGTGACCGACGGCGAAGGCTAACTCCCCTGTCACGGCGTCACCGACTGCTCCACGGATACCGCTGGTTCCAAACATTGTCGGTAGTTCGGACTCGCCGATGGTAGTTATAGATGGAATAAATCGGCCCGTCCGACACACCACCGTCGGGGCGTCCCCGACGAAGGACGGGAGAGGGGAGAGTAGGTGGCGAGTCCGACGTCCCTCGGGTCAAAGGGTCGACGGACCCGCGATGGGTCGGCCGCGCGAACGGGTGTCAGTTCACGTGCCGTGGGAGTCGATGTGCCCGGAACACCGCGTTCGACGCGGCGCATCTCGTGAGTCACCGTCTACGCCTATTATTATAGACGAGATAAGCGCTCTCCGCCGCGTTCGTCGCCGACGGCTCCGTCGCCATCGCCGTCGTTGAACGGTTCGAAACCGTCTGGAACCGTCGCGGTGAACACCCCAGGGCGACGGTGAGTCGGGTGTTCACGCCTTACCATGTCGATAGTAAAGCGCCGAGACCGTTCAGTGGCGGACAGAATGGCATCGAAGAATATCACGCGCCGTCGGTGTATCCGGACGCTCGGCGCGGCTGCGACCGTCGGTATCGCTGGCTGTACGTCCTCTAACGACCCGGAGGGGACGCCGTCGACCGAGGAAACCGGGTCCACCGAACCGAACGCGACCGAGACGGCGGCGAACCGGACGACCGAGACGGTCACCGACGAACCCGTCGAACGGTCCGACTCTTTCGAGGACGTAGAGGGGCCGCGCCACGGCGACGACCTCCCGGCAGACCCCGACCCGATGGACGGTTATCCGCCGGAGTTCGACACCACCCCGTCCGAACGCACCGTCGACACCGGCTGGTTCGCGGCTAAACGCGTCGAACGCGACTCCGGAATGGTCAACGTGCCGCTGGTCCCGGCCGACGTCGCGTACTACTGGTACGCCCGCGGCGAGGCCCGCTTCGCCGACTCGCGGACCGACGCCGAGTACGACGCCTCGCACGTTTTCGGCGCGGTCCGGACCATCGCTCCCGACGGACTGGAGCGCAACGACCCGGTCGACGACTGGCCGAAGTCCGACCGCATCGTCGTCTACTGCGACTGCCCGAACGAGCTCGCCGCACAGCGGGCGGCGACGCTCATCCAGAACGGGTACACGAACGTGTACGCCGTCGAAGAAGGGTACGGCGCGTGGGTCGACAGCGAGTATCCGATGGCCGGGTCCGACACGGACCGCTCCGTGGACGTGCGGACTATCGCCGGACAGGCGGGGTTCGAGTACGCCGACGAGCGCGTCTGGGCGCTCCACGAAGCGACCGGCCAGCAGGAATCGGCTACGGTGCAGACCGACGGCAGCTACGAACTCGAACTCCGCTGGGTCGGCGTCGCCGACTCCGACGAGGTCACCGTCGAGACGCCCGGCTACACGCTCACCGACTCGCTCGGCGCGATGACGAGCGCCGAAATCACGGCCGAGGGCGAACTCTCGACCGACGGTGGCTCCGGTAACGACTCGTCGAAGGCGATGCTTCGGCGGCTGCTGGGGTAATCGCTGGCGTATCTCGGCGTACAGTGCTCCGATTCTGAAGCACTGACCGTCCTTCGATGCCCCTCGAATGCGGTACCTCTCTGAGACGGTTTACCGCCGTTCGCAAACGAACGCGAGTCGCTACGCTCGTTGACTCGAGTCTCGAAAAGTGCTCCGTCAGGGATTCGAACCACGGTCGTTCCGCTCGCTTCACTCTCTGATTCGAATCCCGTCGAGCATCCACTCGACCAAGCCTCGCGGCGGGATGAAGCCCGCCGCTCGGAGTAATGTAACGATAGAAGTGCTCCGTCAGGGATTCGAACCCTGGTCCTTGCCGTGAGAGGGCAAGATGATTGGCCGGACTACACCAACGGAGCGCATCTCCTACTATCCGCGAGTGATGTTTAACGTTTGCGTTTCGGAAGAGCCGTGTCTCAGCGTGGCGTACCGCGCTACTCGTCGTCGAACGGCGACCTCGCCGCTTCGGGTTCGTGACCGTCGAGGCTGATGACGTTCTCGCGGCCGACGCGGAGCTTCGAGATGAGGCCTTCGTCTTCCATCTCCGAGAGCAGCATGCTCACCTTCGACTTCGACCACTCCGTCTCCTCGACGATGCGGACCTGTCGCATCCGTCCGCCGTGATCTTCGAGCATCGAGATGACGCGGTCCTCGTCGGAGAGGAGTTCCTCGTCGGAGACCGACGGCTCCGGCGGGACTGCTGCCGTCGCCGCCTCCGTGCCGCCACCTGTCCCCGGGTCGACGCTGTCGACCGTCTCCTCGCGGCCGCGACGGTACCAGAGCGCGACGGCCACGCCGCCGAAGATGACGAGCACGGCTCCGGCGAGCCACATACTCCCGCCGCCGCTTCCGATGGGAGTCGTCGTCACGTCGTCGGTGCCGGCCGCCCCTCCGTCGCCGTCACCGTCGGCGACGATGGTCTGGGTTCCCTCGGGGACGAAGACGACCTGCGGGCGATTGTCGGTGAACCGTTTCTCGCCCATCCACGTCACCGAGTCGCTGGCGGGCAGCGAACTGGTGTTCGACTGCATCGCCACCGGCGTGACGTTCTTGAACTCGAGGCTCTCGCCCGGTTCGACGACGAGCGACTGATTCTCGCTGATGTAGAGGCCGCCCTCGAAGACGTCGCCGACGGTCACGGTTCCGCTCTCCTCGTCGGTCTGCGCGAAGTTCGTCCAGACGAACGACATCTCGACGACGCCGATGGAGTTGCCGAGACTGTCGGTCACGTACGCCTGCCGCGAGTGGTTCTGCGCGTTCATCGGCCGCTCGGTACTGTTCGCCCCGCTCTTGACGAGCGACTGTGACTCGCTCTTGAACCCGTTGTACAGCGGGGTACCGCTGTTGTTGAACTCGGTGGCGAACGCCTCGAAGTTCTCTCGTTCGGTCTCGTTCGCCAGCGTCTGTTCGTAGTGGAACGTCCACTGAGCGGAGCCGTCCTCGTGAACGACGATGCGAACTTCACTACTGTCGAACGACTGTTGCATCGATGCCATCGAGTCCGACGTGGTGTCGGCGGCCGGTCCGCCGACTCTCGTGCCCGAAAACGCCGCCGTTGGCGGCGCTATCGCCGCCACGACGAGAAAGATGGCGAGCAGAACGAACGGTGCCCGGCGGTGCATCGGCCGGATACACTCAGCGATGGGCAAAAGAGTTTGTGACACCAATCGACTGTGTCCTCGACTGTCATAATCGCTTTTCGCTGACCGTCCCCGTGCCATGTATATCTCTCGCCGTCGAACACCCGCCCCGCCGTCAGTCGACTCGTTCGCCGTCGGCGAACACCGCCGTCGGCGACTGCCACGCCGTCGCATCCGTGTTCGGGTCCGTCTCCAGGACGACGAGGTCCGCGCGGTATCCCTCGGCGACGCGGCCGAGGTCGTCGCGGCCGACGAGGTCCGCCGCGTTCACCGTCGCCGCCTCCAGCGCGGCGTCCGGCTCCAGTCCGTAGTCGACCATCAGTTCGAGTTCCCGCGGGATGTCGCCGAAGTAGTTGAACGGCGTCCCGGCGTCGGTCCCCATGGCGATGTCGACGCCCGCGTCGAGAGCGTGTTCCCACGCGCGCTCGAACCGCGAGGCGGCGTCCTTCGCCTTCTCGACCGCCTCCTCGGGGATTCCCGCCTCGACGCCGTTCTCGACGATGTTGACGAGAGCGCTCGCCGTCGGCACCCAGTAGGTTCCGTCGTCGGCCATCATCTCCGCCGCCTCGCGGTCCATGAACGTCCCGTGCTCCACGCTCGATATTCCGGCTCGGACCGCGTTCTTGATGCCTTCCTCGCCGTGAGCGTGGGCAGCCGTCGGAACGCCTTTCGCGCTCGCCGCGGAGACGGCCGCGCGAAGCTCTTCCTCGGTGAGCTCCGGCGACCCGGTCACCGCGCCGGCGGTCAGCACGCCGCCGGTCGCCATACACTTGACGACGTCCGCGCCGCGCTTCAACTGCTCGCGAGCGCCCTTCAACACCTCGTCCGTCCCGTCGGCCTCGTACCCGAACGGATGTCCGTGACCGCCGGTCATCACGATGGCTTCGCCGGCCCCGAGCACTCGCGGCCCGTCGAGGACGCCGTCGCCGACGGCCGCACCGGCGTCGAGCGCCAGCGTCTCGCGGCTCCCCAGGTCTCGAACCGTCGTCACGCCCGCCTCGACGGCGGCTTCGAGGTTCGCGACCGTGCGGTAGCCCGCGGTGTACGGACTGTCGCCGAACACCGTGCTCACGTCGGGACGCCCGTCCATCGAGACGTGGACGTGCGTGTCTATCAACCCGGGTGCGATCACCTGTCCGGAGACATCGGTCCGGTCGTCGCCCTCCGGTACGTCGCCGACGGCGACGATTTCGCCGTTCTCGATGGCTACGTCTGCCTCCCGCGTTCCGTCCACGTCTGAGACTAACCCACCAGTCAGTACGTGCATGTCTCGTGGTTAGTGCCTCGCCTCCTAAAAGAGGCGATGGCGGCAGCCTAGAACGCGTACGCGACGGTCGGCGACCGCCGAAGCCGTTACGACCGTCTCGGCCCGTGTCACCGCGGCTGTTCGCTCGCTCGACGGGTCGCTCGCCGTTCGAGCACGACGCCGTCGTCGCCGACGGCGACCTGACGGTCCGCCGCGACGCAGACGCCGCGAAGCGTCTCGTCGGTCGGCATCTCGCGGCGCTGCCAGTCGCCCTCGTCGCCGTCCAGTGCCGTCCCGTGCTCGCCGACGGCGACGACTCGCTCGCCCCGTTCGGCGGCTATCGCCCAGAGGCCCTCCTCCGTCGGGCGGACGGGCGTCCAGCGCGTCCCGTCGTACCGGTGAATCGTCCCGTCGTCCTCGGCGGCGAACGCTTCGGTGTTCGACCCCTCGCCGGACACCGGTACGAGGGCCGTCAACGTTCCAGCGCCGTCGATACCGATTTCGTCGAACGTCTCGCCGCCGTCGGTCGTCCGGAACACCGACCCGTTCGTGTCGGCGAGGTAACCGCGCTCGGCGTCTCCGAACGCGACGGCCGCGAAACTCGACCCGCTTCCGGGTTTCTGCGGTTCGCCCCATCGAACTCGCCGACCGTCGTACTCGCCGCGGCGGACCTCGCCCGACCCGTTCACCAGGACGACGACCGCCTCGTCCGCCCGCCCCGTGACGGCCAGGTCGGTGATAGTGCTCGTGTCCCCGCCGGGCGCGGAGTAGTCGGTGTGTCGGCCCGACTCCGCGTCGATTCTGCCGAGCGCGCCACCGTCGCCGGCGACCCAGACGGCGCGTCCGTCGTCGGTGACGTCGACGCCCGTCAGGTTCTCCCCCTGCGCGCCGGGGCCGGTTTCGAGTACCGCGGACCACCCGCCGTCTCCGCGCGCGAGGACGTACCCGTCCTCTCCGACGGCGTAGACCGCTTCCTCCGTGGCGACCGCATCGGAGAAGTCGACGCCGACCGGCGAGTCGACGCTCGTCCACGCACCATCGTCTTCGGTCGTCGCGTCGGATTCGCCCTTCCGGTCGGGTTCCCCGCCCTCGACGTCGTCGCTCACGTCCCCGCGCTCCCCGCCCCCGTCGGCATCACTGTCGTCGAGGGTCGCCGCCGTCGACGGCGGCGGTCGGGGGTCGGTGCGGTCGCGGCGCGCGCCGCTCTCGTCGCTCTCGCGGTCGACGTTTTCGGACCTGCTGGCGCTCCTGGCGTCCAACTCGGACGGTTTCGCGGTCGGTGAGGGGTCGGACCGGCGGGCCTCCGGCTCCACGTTTCGGCCGGGCTCCGGTTCGGGTTCGGGTTCGGCGTCTCCGTCTCGTTCCGCGTAGACGTAGAGCGCCGGTCCCACGTACGACACCACCGCCAACAGCGCGAACGCCTCGTGGTAGATAGTGAGCAGACCGAACGCAGTCATCGCGGCGGCGCTGGCTGCGTGGACACCGCCGCGGGCGTACTCCCGGTAGAACTGTGAGAAGTCGCGCACGCGACCGTTCGACGACATGAGTTCCGATAGTCGGCGGAGCACAATCAGCGTTGTCGCCGCCGGGGCGCGGCGGGCACCTCCGATTCGCTCCGTTTCGGCCTCGGAAACTAAGTCACGGCCCACCTATCGGGACGTATGGCAGACGAACTCGCCGGACGCGTCGCACTCGTGACGGGTGCGAGCTCCGGAATCGGCGCGGCGACGGTACGGAAACTGGCGGCCGAGGGCGCGAACGTCGCGCTCTCCGCGCGCCGAGAGGAACGACTGACCGAACTCGCCGACGAACTCGAAACCGAACACGGGGTCGAGACGCTCGTCGCCCCGGCGGACGTCCGAGCGGAGTCGGCGGTCGACTCCGTCGTCGCCGACACCGTCGAGCGGTTCGGCACGCTGGACATCGTCGTCGTCAACGCCGGGCTGGGACTCGGCTCCGGCGTCGACATCTCGACCGAGGAGTACCGGACGATGATGGACACGAACGTCGACGGCGCGTTCTTCACCACGCGTGCGGCGCTGCCGCACCTCCGCGAGACCGAGGGTAACCTCGTCTACGTCGGCAGTTTCGCCGGCAAGTTCCCCAGACCGTTCAACCCCGTCTACGCCGCGACGAAGTGGTGGCTCCGCGGGTTCGCCCACAGCGTCGAGGCGGCCGCCGGCGACGACGGCGTCGGCGTCACCGTCGTCAACCCGACGGAGGTCCGAACCGAGTTCGGCGCGGAGATAGACGAGGCGTTCGAGGACCGCTTCGACCCCGGCGAAGTCACCGAACCGGAGGAGATAGCCGACGCCATCGCCTTCGCCGCCGAGCAGACGAACTCCACGGTGAGCGAACTCGACCTCTTCCGCCGGGACAAGTTCTCGGACTGGTAGCCCGACTCCCCGCCTTCACGCGGGTTTCGCGCCCCGTATCTCCACCTCGTCGCCGACCGAGAGCGTCTCGCCCCAGTCGGACTCGTCGACGCGGGTGTTGACCATCACGCGGAAGTGGTGGTCGAACCAGTCGCCGCCGCTCCAGTCGGGCATCGTCTCGCGGCGCTTCTCGACGAACCGCTCGCGGAAGCCGTCGTACTCCGAACCGGTGTCGGGGTCGCGCGAGGGGACGACGCAGCGCTGGCACGGGTTGACGCCCTCGAAGGCGACCGAGTCGTCACCGTCGCCGACGGCGAACTCCACGACCTCGTCGCGGCTCGAAAAGAGGCGGTCCTCCCAGAACGCGGGGACGCCGTCGACTTCGAGGTTCGGCCGGAGGCGACGGCGCATGCTCTCGGGGTCGACGTCGGGATACCACGACGAGAGCTCTCGAACCGTCGCCGTCGAGATAACCGTCGGCCCGGAGGCGTCGGTGTCGTCGGGGAACCCGCCGGCGCGCTCGCGCTCCAGCGTGACGGGTTCGCCGAAGTACGACGAGAGCCAGTCGGTCAGGTCGTCGCTGCCGAGCGAAAACGTCCGTGCGTCGCCATCGCGGGGTTCGAGACGCACCGTTCCGTCTCGGCGGTCGACCGCCGAGCGGAGTCGGTGGACGTCGCGGTTGCGCTTGCCGTTGACGTACCGGCCGTCGGCGTCGAACAGCGCGAACTCCCTGTCACCGTCGAGACCGCCGTTCTCGACGACGGTGGCGGCGTCGACCGTCTGCGGGTCGAGCGATTTTATCGGGTAGACGAAGATTCGACGAAGCGTCGCCATCGTCGGTCGTTCGCCGCGGGGCCGCAAAACAGTCGTGGTCGGCGGCGACTCGGCGGCGGTCTCCGGTTACTCGTCGTCGTCGTCGACGTCGAGTCCGTCGATGACGGCGGCGATCTCGTCGGTGCTGTAGGTGTGGTGCCCCGACTCGTCGACCGTCGAGAGACTGACGCCCTCGGCGGCGATCTCGTCGTCTTTCGCGCCTTCGAGGAGCGCCTCGACGGCGAGCGTCACGCCGTCGTCGACGCTCATCTCGGGGTCGTACGCGTCTTCGAGGTACTCGCGGATGGTCGCGCTCTCGCCGCCGATGGCGACGGCCTTCCACTCGTGGGGCGTCCCCGAGGGGTCGGTCTCGAACAGCCGCGGACCGGAGGCGTCGACGCCGGCGACGAGCAGCGCCGCGCCGAACGGGCGCGTGCCGCCGCGCTGGGTGTTCTCCTGGATGAAGTCGGTGACTTCCTTCGTGAGCCCCTCGACGCCCGCCGGTTCGCCGTAGCGGAGGCGGTTGACCTGCGCCTCTCGACGGGCGTAGTCGACGAGTCGCCTGGCGTCGGCGACGTGGCCGGCGCTGGCCGCGCCGACGTGGTCGTCGACCTTGTGGAGTTTCTCGATGCTCTCGGTGACCATCAACGACGAACTCGACCGGGTCCGGGCGGCGAGAACGACGCCGTCCGCCGCGCGGATGCCCACGACGGGCGCGCCGCGCTTGACCGCTTCGCGCGCGTATTCGACCTGGTAGATGCGTCCGTCCGGGGAGTACAGCGAGGTGCCCCGGTCGTACGCTTGCTGGTTAGAGTTGTTCATCGCGTATCACCGTCGGTTCGACCTGTCCGTGCGAGGACGCTGCCGGTCATCGGACCTGTCTACGAGGCCCGTCCGGAAAAACTCTCGCTAAGACGAATTATAGCAGATATCACCGTCCGTCCGTACTATCCGACCCGCTGACACCCGAAAACGCCCGACAGAAACCGATTCGCTGGGTTTACTCGCGACGCCGGTACTCGACGAAGTCGAACTCGCCGCGTTCGTCGCGCGCGACCTCGACCCACGAGTCGCGGTCGAACGCCGGAAACTCGGTGTCGCCCTCGAACGACTCGTGAATCTCGGTCAGCACGAGGCGGTCTGCGCGCGGGAGGAACTGCTCGTAGACGGTCGCACCGCCGACGACGAAAACGGTTCCGTCCCCCTCACCGACGAGTTCCCTCGCTGCGTCCATCGCGGCGTCGACCGAGTCGGCGTGAATCGCCCCCTCGGGGAGGTCCATCTCGTCCCTGCTCAGGACGACGTTCGTCCGCCCCGGCAGCGGTCCGCCGAGCTGTCGAGCGATGCTCTCGTATGTCCGTCGCCCCACGACGACGGGGTGACCCATCGTCGTCCGCTTGAAGTGTTCGAGGTCCTCGGGGTAGTGCCACGGCACGTCGCCGTCGGCCCCGATGACGCCGTTTTCGGCGACGGCGGCGATGAGAGCGAGTTCCATTCGACTACGGCGCGAGGCGGTTCTTGCGGTTGCGCATCTTCTCGTCGTAGTACTCGAACGTGATGGGACACCACTCCTCGGCGAGTTCCAGCACCGACTCGGTGAGCTCTCGAATCTCCCACTGGGCGTCGGCGGCGGCGCGCATGTCGGCGACGTGCATCAGCATCCGGACGTTCATCGACATCACGATGTTGACCTCCGTGCCGATTGGGAGGACGAACCGGGCGTCCTCCGGCGGCATCCCGAGGTCCAAGAGTTCCTGGTAGTCGGCGACCGACCGACTGACCGACTCGCGGAACAGTTCCTTGCGCTTCTCGACGGTCTCCTCGTCGACCGCCCCGGTCTTCTGGTTGCGGCCGACCCAGTCGGGGTCCGACGCCGACGGCGGCGTGACGACCATCTCGCCCGCGGCGACGTCTGCGGGGTCGACGTCGTCGAAGGCGACGTACCGCATCGACTGCACGTCGAAACTGACGTGGCGGTGTCGCGTGATCTGCGCCATGCAGGAGCGACTGACGCCCTCGATGGCGAACGTCGCCTGCGGGTGTTCGAACGGCCCGAAGTGGCCGTGGCTCAGCAGGTGGCCGATGAGCGTCTCCATCTTCTCTCTCCCGGTGTCGCCGTCGACGGTCGCCATCGTCTCCTCGAACGACTGGCTGCCGACGAATTCCGCGGAGTAGTCGTTTCTCGCGCCCTTGCAGACGAGCTTCTCGGGGTTCGGCGTGGCTTCGAGTAGGCGTACGTCCATATCCGAGGGGAGGTGACTCAGGGCGCAAAAAGGGCACTCATTGTCGTCAGCGTCGGCCGCCCGTCGCGGACCGATGGAGTAGAGTCCACCCCGACCGAATCGGTCGTGTGATTCAGAACCTCGCCGGAGGCGTCTCCGCCTTCACCAGCAACGCGTTTCTCGTCGAGGGCGACCGAACCGTCCTCGTCGACACCGGCGCGAACTTCGACCTCGTCTCCGAACTCCGCGACCGAGTCGGCGACGACGGCATCGACGCCGTCGTCCTCACCCACACTCACCCCGACCACGTCGGCAACGTGGACGCCGTCCGAGAGGCCTTCGACGCGGAGACGTGGGGATTCGACCCCGAGCAACCCGCGGTCGACCGCGCCATCGAGGACGAGTCGACGGTGCGACTCGGCGACGGGGAGTACGTCGCGCTCCACACGCCCGGACACAAGAACGACCACCTCTGCTTCTACAGCGAGGACGCGGGGACGCTGTTCGCCGGCGACCTCGTCTTCCAGAACGGCGGGTTCGGACGCACCGACCTGCCGGAGGGCGACCGCGAACTACTGATACGGAGCATCGACCGCGTACGGTCCGTCGTCGACGACTCGCTCGCGGCGATGCACGTCGGGCACGGCCCGAGCGTCCTCGAACGGCCGTACGACCACGTGGAGATGGCCGCCCGCGCGGCGAGGTTGGGGTGAGTTCAGCGCCTCACCGAGTCGACCAGCGCGTCGTACGCGTCGGCGTAGGCGTCGGCAATTCGCTCCGGGTTCCCACGCGCCTCGCCCCCGAGCGCCGGTAACCCGACCGTCGACAGCGGTTGTATCAGCTCGACCACGCTGTCGACGTACTCTTCGAGCCGTCCCTCGCGTGGCCCGCCGCTCGCCGCTTCGCGGGCCTTGAGATATCGGTCCGCGTCGTAGATTCGCGCTCGTCCCGGTTCGACGACGGCGACCGCGTCGAACGACACGCCCGAGAGCGGGACCGCGATGTCGCCGTACGATTCGACGACGCTCGTCTCCGTCGCGGTGACTCGCCGTGCGAGACGCTCCGCGGCCGGGACGTGTCGGTCGCGCATCACCTCGTTGAACTCGGGAACCGTCCCGACGCGAGTCGCGTCGGCGAGCGGAAGCGACCGAACGGCTTCGTCGGGCAGGAGTCCGTCCGCCTCGGCGTCGGCGTTGACGACGAACTCGGGGCCGTCGCCGCCGGTCACCCTGTCGACCAGAAACGTCCGGCCGCTCTCCCCGAGCAGGCCGGTTTTGCCGGGAGTGGGTCGCCAGAGACGGTGGACGGGGTTGACGGTCTCGGGTTCGACGTCGCCCGCGCTCGTCGCCGCGAGTTTCCGGGCGTCCTTCCCGTACAGTCGCCCGGCGTCGACCGAGTTGCGGAAGTCGTCGTGGTCGAACCAGTAGTCGTTGCCCGCGCGTGGCTTGAACCCCACCGGCGCGTATCCGTCGCGTCGGAGCGACGCGAGCAAGCCGACCGAGAACGTCGTCTTCCCGGCGTCGACGCGGTCGCCGCCGGCGACGAGCAGCCGCATCCCTCAGTCGTCTCCGTCTTTCAGCCCGTAGTAGCCGGGTTCCTCGTCGTTCGGCGGTTCGGCGACGACCATCTCCTCGGAGTTGCGCATGATCCACGGAATCGCCCAGTCGAGCAGGATATCCTCGATACCCTCGTCGATCTCCGCGTCGGCGTCGAGCCCCTGCAGTAGTCGGGCGATCTCGTAGACGGTGTACATCTGGTCGGCGTCGAGCAGTTCCTCGGGGGTGTAGAAGTCGCACGGGAACAACTCCCCGAACTCGGATTTCGGTCGCGGCATACGCCAGGGTACGCCGCCCCCGTCGTAAACTCCTGCGGTCCCGCGCTGCCCCCTCCGGTTCGGAGCGCCGTCTCGAATCTCACTCCGCCGCACACAATTTTATTGTACACAAAAGCAGTATTATATAATACGGGATTGACCAGTTGGAGAACCGTAATGCGTCCGACAACCGTCTGACACCTGTCCAATCTATCACAAAAATGGTTATGACACACCCACGAATGGAGAGAGTATGAGCGACGCGACGGAGCGACTCCTCGTGTCGATCCGACGGTTCGGCGGTGAGTCGCTCCGCGACGTATGGCTGTTCGACCAGTGGACCCACGAACAGCTGTACGTCCGGTCGGATGTCGCGAGCGACCTCTCGGCGCTCGACGTGGACGCGCTCATCGACAACGAGCGCTACGGCTACGTCACCCGCGATACCTACGAATCGCTGCTCGACGACGAGTACGCCTACACGGTTCGCGGGTTCGAGAAGACCGAACAGTTTCGGACGTTTCTCGCCGACTGTGACCACCGTATCGGCGTTCTCGCGGGGTTCGACCGCTCGGGCGGCGGTCACGACTTCGCACGGCTGCACGAGGATATCGTCTCCGCCGTCGAGGAGACGCCCGTCGAGGAGTTCGTGCCGAGCACCTGCGACTGAGACGCCGACAGAGCCCGATTCTCCGTTCGATTCGGCCGTCGCTCGACGGCCGGTAGCGTCGAAAAAACTGTCGGGGTCGTCGCGTTATTCGAACAGCTCGACGGCCTGGTCGTAGCGGGTGCTGGGTTCGTCCCAGTCGACGACCTCGAAGAACGCGTCGATGAAGTCGCCGCGCGCCGGGCCGTAGTCGTAGTAGTACGAGTGCTCCCAGACGTCGAGTGCGAGAATCGGGTGGCCGCCCCAGATAGCGCCCTGGTCGTGCTTGTCGACGACGACGTTGCGAAGCTGGTTCGAGAACGTGTCGTAGACGAGAAGCGCCCAGCCCGAGGCGTCCTTCGCGGCGGCTTCGAACTCGCCCTTCCAGGCGTCGTAGGAGCCGAAGTCCTCCTCGATGCGGTCGGCGAGGTCGCCCGACGGCTCGTCGCCGCCCTCCGGCGACATGTTCTGCCAGAACAGGTCGTGCAGAATGTGGCCCGAGGAGTTGTGCGTGACGCTACGCATCGCACCGCCCGAGGAGCCGAACTCTCCGGCTTCGCGGTTCTCGGCGAGCGTCTCTTCGGCCGAGTTCCAGCCGTTCACGTAGCCCTGGTGGTGGGTGTCGTGATGCCAGGTGAGAACCTGCTCGGAGATGTGGGGTTCGAGTGCGTCGTAGTCGTACGGGAGTGGGTCGAGTTCGTAGCTCATACTGAATCCTCCAGTTCGAATGATACTCTGCTGCGATGTTAAAGATTGAGGAGTCATACGATAGCACGACTCACGAAGCGGTGGGCTACGCGTACGACGCCGCTTCGAGAGGGCAGCGGTCACCCACGGGCGCGGACAGCCGTCAACGGTGTCGCGGACGTGGACCACCGTCGACAGTGTCACGGACGCGGACAGTCGTCGACGGTGTCACGGACGCGGACGGTATCGCGTTCGCTCGGTCGTCTCCGAGCGAAGGCGGGCCGCCGGGAACGACGAGCGGAACCGGTCGCTCACCCGGTGATGAGGCTCGCCGACTGCGCCTGGTCGTAGCGTTCGGCGACGTCGTCCCAGTCGACGACGTCCCAGAAGTTGTCGACGTACTCGCCGCGTCCGTTCTCGTACTGGAGGTAGTAGGCGTGCTCCCACACGTCGAGCACCAGAAGCGGCGTCGCGCCCTGTGGAGTCTGGTTCTGGTGGTTCTCGGCCATCGTCACGATGGGTTTGTCGGCGACGTGGTCGTAGGCGAGGAAGCCCCATCCGGAGCCTTCGACGCCCTTCGCGGCCGCCGAGAAGTGGTCTTTGAACTGGTCGAAACCGCTGAAGTGCTCGTCGAGGGCGTCGGCGAGTTCGCCGCCCGGTTCGCCGCCGCCGTCGGGCGACATGTTCTCCCAGAAGACGGTGTGGTTGACGTGCCCCGAGAGGTTGAACGCGAGGTTGCGTTCGACGCCTTTGATGTCGCCGTAGTCGCCGTCGCTCCGCATCTGTTCCAGTTTGTCGAGCGCCGAGTTCGCACCGTCGACGTACCCCTGGTGGTGTTTGTCGTGGTGGAGTTCCATGATGCGCGCGTCGATGGACGGTTCGAGTGCGTCGTAGTCGTACGGGAGGTCCGGAAGTTCGTATGTTGCCATTCCGTAGGGGTACTCAACGAAGAAACGATTAAACGTACTGTCAGTGGTTAGCTGTGCTGACTTTCAACAGAAACTGTCTCTCTGTATCGGCAGTCTCTCGGCGTCGACAGACCTCCGCGCCGGCAGTCTCTCGGCGCCGACAGACGCTCTACGCCGTCGGCCTCGGGACGGCGTCTCGCGTCGCTCGTACTCCAGTTCGCCGTCGTCGTCGAACCAACTACGTGGGCCGTGTAACTGGTTTATCGCCAGCAGTGTTCGTCCGTTCACTCGCTTACAGTCGGAGATTCGCTCGTCTCTGCCCGACTCGGAGCGGTCTCTGGCTCCCCTCGATTCTCACTGTCCGCCGAGACGACCGGCACCTCGACGGTGACCACCGACCCCGTCGGGTCGTTCTCCTCGAACTCGACGGTACCGTCGGCGATGCCGACCGCCCACGCGACCAGCCAGAGACCGAGGCCGCTGCCGTGTTCGAGCGCCGTCTCCGTGCCGCGTTCGAGAACCGCCTGTTCGTAGACGTCGATGCCCGGCCCGTCGTCGGCGACGACGAGTCGAACGCGACCGTCGTCGACGGTGGCGCTCACCTCGACGGTCGGGGTCGAACCGGTGTTGTGTTCGACCGCGTTCTCGACGAGGTTCGAGAGCGCCGGGCCGAGCACCGCGTTCACGTGCGCGTCCGCCGGCAGCGCCTCGACGCGAATCTCCGCGTTCGGATACCGGTCGGCGACGTCGGCGCTCCGTTCGGTCACGAGGTCCGAGACCGGGACCGCCCGCGAGTCCCGGCGGACCTGCTCGAAGATGTCGACGATCTGCCTGGCTTTCTCGCCCATGTCGGCGATGGCTATCGCCCGTTCCTTGATTATCTCCGCACGGTCGCTCTGGGGACCGCCCTCGTCGGCGACGAGGTCGGCGTAGCCGTAGATGACGTTCGTCTCGTTGCGGATGTTGTGTCGAAGCACCCGATTGAGCACTTCGAGACGTTGCTGGTGGCGCAGGTGCTCGTCGACGTTGTGATAGGCGATGACGCGGCCGACGTACCGGCCGTGGAAGTCGCTGATCTCCGTGACCGTCACGTCGTAGTGCCGCCGCCCGTTTCGGCCGTCGACGGTGACGTGCTCGGACGTCGTTCCGACGCTCGGAACGCGGTCGTACTTCGGGAGCACCTCCCCGGCCGGTCGGCCGAGCGCCGCGCGGGCCGTCGTCCCGAGCATCTCCGTTGCACTCTCGTTCATATCGACAATGTACTCGTGGCTGTCGACGACGACGGCGGCGTCCTGCATGCGCTCGAAGACGAGTCGCCGCGCCCGGCGGTTCGGAGCGGGACTGGTTCCGAGCAGTCGAAACTTGGTGAGCGCACCGAGGTACGCGACGCCGGAGATAGCGAACGCGACCGGCGTCGGGTCGAGTCCCGGAACCGGGACCGCGCCGTACAGAAAGAGGATGTTGCTCACCCACGGCGCGATAGTCCCGATCAGCAGTGCGACGCTCTGCCCGCGGAACTGTGAGGTCTCGCTTCGGACGTAACCGAGGAGCGGAACCGACCCGACCAGCCCGAGAACGTACGTGTAACTGGCGGTCACCCAGTACCACGGACCGCCTTCGCGGCGCAAGGTAGTGACGTCGTCCCGCACGACGAGTTCCGACCCGGTGTAGAGGAGGTCGTGGTAGTCGCCGGTCGCCGCCAGCGCCACCGTAACGACGGGAACGACGGACAGAAGCGCGATGTACTTGGACCGGACGTACTGGTCGCGACCGGTGTACTCCATCGCGAACAGCACCCACGCGACGGGGATGACGACGACGCCCACCCACTGGACGTCGGACCAGAACGCCTTGGCGGCGAGCGTCGTCGCTTGTAGTTCGAACGCGAAGAAGACCGACCACCAACTCTGCCCGGCCAGCATCGCAACCAGCGGCGTCGCTCCGGGTTCGGGCCGCTCGCGCCAGGCGAGCAGCGTCGCGGTCAGCCCGATGCCGACGGTGGCGAGTACGACCACGTACAGTTGGCTCAGTGCGCTCACAGGCGTACTCTCCGATGTGACTGCTCACGTATTAACTTCCCGACGAAAGTCAGTACCGCAGACGTGTCGCGTTCGGCGGCGTCTCCGGGGCCGTCCACCTCGCTTTCAGACGAGGACGACGGTTGCGAGCGTCGCACCGACGAGCAGGTACTCGCACTCGGACGCGAGCGTGAGGAGTTCGTAGTCCTCCGTCCGACCGATTCGGGAGACGACCGACGACGAGTACGCGATTCCGACGCCGAGCGCCGTGGCGACACCCGACGGGAGGAGGCCCGTACCGGCCGCGTAGACGACTAACGCGAGCGAAACGAGGTCGAGCCCGTACAGCGCGTACCGCGTCCCCCGGACGCCGAGGACCAGTGGCAGCGTCGAGACGTCGGACGCTCGGTCGCTCTCGACGTCACCGACGTTCGGTAGCTCCGTGTCGACGAACGAGCGAAGGAAGAAGTAACAGAAAACGACGCCGGCGGCGGGCGTGAACGCCCGTCCGGCGAACGCCAGCGGCAGGAACGTCAAGGTGACCGCCCACGCGAACGCCACGACGGCCGTGTTGACGACGAGTATCTCTTTGAACCGGGCGAACCGAACGCCGACGTCGGGCATCCAGTCGGAGGCGTACAGGACGCCGAACATCCCCGGTAAGAGGGTGATACCCAGCGCGTACGGGCCGCCGAGCACCGACAGCGCGACGGCGAGCCCGTAACAGACCGACGCCATCAGGTACAGTACGTCGCGGTGACGTCTGACGAAGGCGGCCTGACGCGGGTTCGACACCTCGTCGCTCTCGACGTCGACGAGTCGGTCGTAGGCGTAGACGGCGAACGTCACGAACGCCACGACGACCGGCGCGGGGTTCGCTTCGATGCCCAGAAGCATCATCACGATGGCGAGCTCCACCGCCGCGATGACCGCGAGGTACGCCGAACTGTACATCAGGGCGTCGCCCGCCCGCTCGCCGTACTTCGTCGTTCGGTCGACGATTCGTTCCCACCACGCCGCCGTACTCTCCGCCTCTACCGTCTGATGTGAACTTCCGTGTGTCATTGGTTGCCCGCTTCGACGGGGAGGGCGTTCGGAGAGCCCGAATCCGTCGTCTCGTTCCGAGCGAACACCTACTACACTATAATTAAGAGCTGTCTAACTGTAATCTGACTTCGACAGAGGTAGAACAAACGCGCTCAGTCCGCTCCAGAACCGGCTCTGGCTGTACCAGATGGGAGCCGTACGGCGCTCTTTCTCGACTCCGACCCGGTCGATGCTACTCGTCGGTCTCGCCGCGAGCGCGCTCGAACATCGCGACGGCTTCCTCGCGCCGTTCGTCGTGGTCGACGATGGGCGCCGGATAGTCGGGAGCGGCGTCCTCCCGGTCGTCCGCGGACAGTTCGTGCCACGAGTGAACCGCGGCGGCGTCAGCGTCCGCCAGTTCGGGGACGTACCGCTTGATGTACTCGGCGTCGGGGTCGTAGCGCTCACCCTGCGTCATCGGGTTGAACACCCGAAAGTACGGCTGGGCGTCGGTGCCCGTCGAGGCCGCCCACTGCCACCCGCCGTTGTCGTTGCCCGTGTCGTGGTCGGCGAGCAGTTCGCGGAAGTGGTCGTACCCCTCGCGCCAGTCGACGAGGAGGTCCTTCGTCAGGAACGAGGCGACGACCATCCGCAGGCGGTTGTGCATGTACGCCTCCTCCCGCAGTTGGCGCATCCCCGCGTCGACGATGGGGTAGCCCGTCTCGCCGTCCTTCCACGCCTGCAACCCCTCCTCGTCGTTTCGCCACTCGATTTCGTTCGTGTACTCCTTGTAGTTCTCCGAGACGACGCGCTGGTTGAAGTAGAGGACTTGGGCGTAGAACTCGCGCCACGCCAACTGCGACTGGAACTCCTCGACCGACTCGGTTTCGTCGCCCTCGGCCGCCGATTTCGCCGCCTCGGTCGCTTCGTACACCTCCCGAATCCCGATGGTCCCCCACTTGAGGTCCGCCGACAGGCGAGAGGTCGCCTCCCGCGTCGGATAGTCGCGGTCCTCGGCGTACCGGAAGATAGCGTCGTCGCAGAACGCCGCGAGTCGCTCGCGCGCGGCGTCGGTGCCGGCGGTCTGGACCTCGGCGGCGGGTTCTTCGAAGCCCAACTCGTCGATGGTCGGCAGTTCGTCGTCTTCGGCTATCGACGCCAGTTCGGACGCCTCGGGTTCGCGGTACGGCTCCGCCTTCTCGCGGTCGCGCCACTTCTTCCAGAAGTAGGTGAACACCGAGTAGGGGTCTCCCGCGTTCGTCCGAATCTCGCCGGGTTCGTGGTGCACCTGGTCGCAGAACGACTCGTGTTCGACTCCCGCCTCGGAGAGCGCGGCCCGAACCGCCCCGTCGCGCTCCTCGGCGAGTCCGGAGTAGTCGTCGTTCCAGACGACTCGCTCGGCTCCGAACTCCTCGGCGAGGTCCACGAGCAGCGTCGAGGGGTCGCCGCGGACGGCGACGAGGTCGCTGCCGCGGTCGCGGTATCGTTCCCGAAGCTCCGCGAGCGAGTCGAGCATGTACCGGACCCTCGGCGCGGCGGCGTGTTCGAGAATCAGGTCGTCGAAGGCGAACACGGGGACGACCTCGCCGCGACGCTCGGCTTCGTCGGCCGCCGCCGCGAGCGCGCGGTTGTCCGACACCCGCAGGTCGCGTCGGTGCCAGTGCAGTTGCATGCGGTCGAAAAGGACGCAGTTTCCGTTAACCTACCGACGGAATCGGAGGGGTCGCTCGGCCTCGCGTTGACCGGCTGCTCGGCCTCGCATCGACCGACTGCTCGGCCTCGCATCGACCGACTGCTCGGCCTCGCATCGACCCGAGAGGGTCGCGTCGGCCCCTTCAGAACTCGTCGATGACGGGGATTCCGACCGTCTCGTAGTCGGTCATCGCGTCGAGCTTCTCCGGTACGTCGTCGAGGCCGACCGTCTCGGAGACGACGGCGCTCGGGTCGAGCTTCCCGCTGGCGACGAGGCGGAAAATCTCGTCGTAGCGCGTCGGCGGCATGCCGAGCGAGCCGATGAACTCGATCTCCTGCATCACCATCGCGTCGGTCGGCAGCGACACCATCCCCTGTTCGTCCTGCGTCGTCAGCCCGATCTGGACGTGTTGCCCGCGGTTGCCGAGGCTCAGAACCGAGTTCTGACACGTCGTCTCGATGCCGAGCGCGTCGACCGACACCTGCGTCCCCCCGCCGGCGAGCGCCTTCACCGCGTCCGGAACGTCGTCGGTGTCGGAGGCGTCGACGGTCTCCACCGCCCCGAGCGACTTCGCTTTCTCCAGTTTCTCCTCCTGGAGGTCGACGGCGACGACGTTCGCACCGAGCGCGTCGGCGATGTGGACCGCCGAGAGACCCACGCCGCCGCAACCGTGGACGGCGACCCAGTCGCCGGCACCGACGTCGGCGCGGTGTGCGAGCGCGTGGAACGACGTCATGAACCGGCAGCCGAGGCCGGCCATGTCGGTCGACGAGACGCCGTCGGGGAGGTGCACCGCGTTGTGGTCGGCGACGGGGACGTGGAGCTCCTCGGCGAACGCGCCCGGAGCCTGTTCGACGAAGCCGAGCGGCATCACGTTCTCGCAGGTGTTCGAGTGCCCCCGGCGACACTCCGGACAGCTCCCGTCGCCGAGGTTGAACGGGACGGCGACGTGGTCGCCCTCGGCGACGTTCTCGACGTTCTCACCGACTTCGACGACTCGTCCGGCGGGCTCGTGGCCGAGTACCTGCCCGGGCTGTGCCTCCAGCCCGAGCCACCCCCAGTCGCCCTGCCAGGCGTGCCAGTCGCTCCGACAGATACCGCACGCCTCCGTCTCGATGACGACGCCGTCGGGGTCGGCTGTCGGTCGGTCGATGTCGGCGATCTCCAGCGGTTCTCCGTGCGCTTCGAGTACTGCTGCTCGCATTACGTGTGACACTCGGAAACAATACGCATAAACGTCAGTACACTCTCGACTGAAAGTCTCACAAACTGACCAAATTCGCCCGCGACGGACGGGAGACATCGCCGTCTCATCCCGCGCGGGTGGACGCCGTCGTCTCGTCCCGCGCAGGTGGACGCCGCCGTTCGTCACCGGCCGTTCGGGTTCGACAACGGCGTACAACCGGCACCCCGTTCACCGAGGCTTATCGGCGGTCGCCCCGTAGTGGTCGTTATGCGCGCGATTCGTGTCACCGAGTTCGGAGGAACTGACGCGCTCGAACCCGTCGATGTCGAGGAGCCGAATCCCGGACCGGGCGAGGTCCGGATCGACGTGGAGGCCGCCGGCATCAACTTCGCCGACATCATGCAGCGGCGCGGCCACTACCGCGGCGGTCCGGAACCGCCGTACGTTCCGGGGATGGAAGCCGCCGGGACCGTCGACGCCGTCGGCGAGGGCGTCGACCGCGAGGTCGGCGACCGAGTCGTGGCCATGACCGGCGGCGGCGCGTACGCCGAGAAGGTCGTCACGCCCGCCGACGGCCTCTTCGACGTGCCGCCCGGGATGGAGTTCGCCGAGGCCGCCGGCTTCCCGGTGCAGTTTCTCACGGCGCACTGCTGTCTCCACGAGTGGGGCGGCCTCGACGGCGACGAGTCGGACGAGCGCGTCCTGATTCAGGCCGCCGCGGGCGGTGTCGGCACAGCGGCCGTCCAGTTGGCCGACGCCGCGGGCGCGGAGTCGTTCGGGACCGCGAGCAGTCGGGAGAAACTCGACCTCGCGGAGCGTCTCGGTCTCGACCACCCCATCGACTACACCGAAGACGCGTTCGAGGAGGTCGTCGAAGACGAGACCGACGGCGAGGGCGTCGACCTCGTCCTCGACGGCGTCGGCGGCGACGTGTTCGACGCCAGCCTCGACGCGCTGAACTACCGCGGCCGACTCGTCACCTACGGTGTCGCCAGCGGCGACCCCGCGCAGGCGGACACGACGCGTCTGCTGTTCGAGAACAAGTCGGTGGTCGGCTTCCACCTCGGTCGCGCGATGCAGCGCGACCCCCGGTCGGTGCTGAAGGCGGTGCCCGAACTGACCGAACTCCTCGCCGGAGGCGAACTCGAAGTCGTCGTGGGCGAGCGGTTTTCGCTCGCTGCGGCCGCCGACGCCCACGAGTACATCGAGAACCGGGAGTCGACCGGCAAGGTCGTGCTCGAACCGTAGGGCGACCGAATCTCGGCGACCGGATTCGCTCCGAGTGAAGACGACCCACACACCTATACTACCGGAGGCGAACGACCCAGTATCGTCCACGGGACGGACGGTGGGTCGATCCGATGATACCATCACTGCTCGAACGTGTCCGAAACCCCGAGTATGTCGGCGAGAACCGCTGTCTCCCTTGTACGGCGGTCAACCTTGCCATCGCGGGCGCCGTCACGCTGCCGGTGGTCGTTCTCTCGCCACCGGTCGGAGTCGCGGCTTTCGCCGCCTCGCTCGCGCTCATTTATCTCCGGGGGTATCTCGTCCCGGGAACGCCGTCGCTCACGAAGCGGTACTTCCCCGACTGGCTCCTGCGGCGGTTCGACAAGGCCGAACGCACGGGGTCGGTTCGACACGTCTTGGAACCCTCCGACCGGGAGTCCGGCGAACTCGACGCGGCGGCGTTCGACACCGAGACGTTCCTCGTCGAAGTCGGCGCACTCCGGGCCGACGACGCCGGTGCCGACGTCGTCCTCGACGCGTCGTTCGAGCGGGCGTGGTTCCACCGAATCGATGCCGTCCGCGGCGGCGACGGCGGCGTCGGTCAACTCGCTCGAACCGTCGGCGTCGACGCCGAACGGGTGTCGCTGAGCGACCACGGCAGCGCCGTCGCCGCGTGGCTCGACGACGACTGGTTGGGCCAGTGGGAGTCCCGAGAAGCGTTCGCCGCCGACATGGCCGCGAGCGCGGAACTCGACGACAGAACGGACGTCTGGTCGCGGCTCCCCGTCGACGTTCGCGGTCAGGTGCTCGGCGGTCTCCGCGCGTGTATGGCGCACTGCCCGGCCTGCGGCGGCACCGTCGACCTCGGAACGCACGCCGTCGAATCGTGCTGTCGGAGTTACGACGTCATCGCGGCGTCCTGCGGACACTGCGAGGTGCGGTACTTCGAAGCCGAGTACGACGCCACCGACGGCGCGTTCGTCGACTGACCTCGAAGCGCGCCGCTGACGGCGAAGCGATCAGAGAGAAGAGATTGTCGATGCGCGTGAAACCTGGAGGGTTCCACCACCTTCACGTGTGCTGTATGGCTGCTCAGACCGTCAGCACCGACAATCGGTTTCCGATACAGAGTCGTCGCTGATAACTATTTTGATACGAGATTGGTCTCGAAACTTACTGACCGGCGCTCTTTCGCCGCGAGCGACGTCGTTCGGGGCTATCTCAACGCTCTGAACACCTGCCACCGTCTGGCCCACAGTTGGTACAGCGTCGAACAGGCGAAGAGGGCGAGAAACGCGCTCGCCCACAGAACCGGAGCGGCGAGCGAGAGTCCGGGGACGCCGATACTCGCCGCGACGACGGTTAGAAGCGAGAGGACGCCCAGTCCTCGATAGTACTCGCCCCACGTGATGCCGTGTTTCGTCACGACCTCCATGTACAGGTCGACGTCGCGAGCGCCTTCGAGCAGTCGAATCTCCTTCCGCTCGCGGTCGTAGTCGACGACCCCGAGGTCGTGAAGCTTCGGGAGGTGCGTCTGGTGGAGCGAGATGTACACCGACTCGCGGACGTTCCGCGGCGGCGGCGACTCGCCTGTTTCGGCGGTGGCGACCACCTCCGAGAGTTCGCGGACGGTCGTTCGCCCCGGTCCTGACCCGAGGTGTTCTAAGGCGACCCGACGACGCTGGTTCGATAAGACGGTGTGAATCTCGTACTCCGGGACGGTTCGTTGTCGTAGTTGCATTACTCGTACTCCCCCGTCCGTCCCGGCCGGCGGGCGCGGACGTACGACGACTGGACGGACTACGGCATATGTATGGGGCTAATACGGGGTCGACCGGCGGTGCGTACCGGTCCGTCTCCGGTCGCCTGTGGATTCGGTTCGGTGTGCCTACCGTCCTCACGGTTCGTCTCCGACGGGCCAAACTATCGGTTAAAGCCGCCGAACCGACCGTTAGTCCGTATCCGGCGGCTCGTACCTATACCGGTTCGCCGCGACGCGATATCCGTGCTCCGTGCCACCGCTCGGAGACCGACCCCACAGCGGTAACGCGACGGTTCGACTCCGTCGGTGGGACTCCCCCGGGGGAACACTATGACGAAGGACGCACGACGACTCGGGAGCGCTTCCCGGACAGGAGCGACGAGATGACCGACGAGCCGGAGGTGAGTCGCCGCCGCCTGCTCGCGGCGCTGACGGCGGTCGGCGCAGCGGGCGGACTCGTCGGGGCGGGAACCGGCGCGGTGCTCGGCGACGGCGAATCCGCGCCGACGACGCTGCTTCGCGGCGGCGAACTCGCGCTGACGACAGGCACGGAGAGCGCCACTCGGCTCTCGTTCGAGAATCTCCGCGACGACGGCCGCGTCAGCGAGCGAACGGTCTGTCTGTCGGTCTCGTCGAACCCGGCGTGGCTCTGGCTTCGGGCGTGTCCGACCACCGACCCGCTGGCGTCGGCGCTCGACGCGACCCTGACGCTCGCAGACGACGAGCTCACGGGGACGCTCGCGGACGTCCTCGAAGCGATCGCCGACGGCGTCCTGGCGACTCGATCACCCGCCCGACCCGACGAAGAGGTCTGTCTCACCCTCGCCGTCTCGCTGCCCCCCGACCGAAACGGCGTCTCTCCCGGACAAGTTCGCGGTCGGACGCTCGACCTGACGCTCCAGCTCTACGCCGAACAAGCGCGTCACGTCGACTCGACGACGAGTCCGTGGTCCGAACGCTGCGGCGAGACGTCGACTCCGACGCCCGAACCGCCGACCGACCAGAAGGCCATCAGCTTCGTCGCGTTCTGCAGCGACTCCGGCGAGCTCCCGGACGACGCCGTCACCCTCTCGAACTTCGTCGAGAAAGAGCCCGGCGAGGTCGTCGCGCTCACGTGGGAGTCGACCGACCCCGTGAGATACGTCGTCCTCAAAGCCGGTCAGCGAATCGAGTACTTCGAGTACTCCCCGGCGACGACCGGTCCCGAGTACGTCGAAGTCGGCACCGGAACGCCGGATTCGTCGCTCACCGCCTCACGGCCCTGCCCCGCCGGCTCCAGCGGCGTCAAGTTCGAGTGGAGTGGCGACGAGTTCGTCGCCGAAGGCGGCAACAACGGGGGCGGTGGCAACGGAGGTGGTGGCGGTGGCAATGGTGGTGGCGGCAACAACGGTGGCGACGGAAACGGTGGTGGCGACGGAAACGGTGGTGGCAGCGGCAACGACGGAGAAGGCAATGGGAGCAGCAGCGGCGACGGGAACAGAGGACGGGGCGACGGAGGCGACGAATGAACCTCCTCGATGGCCGCTCCCGAAAAGTGCTCAACGTACTCGCGGCGCTCCTCCTCGTCGGCGCAGTCGCCCCGTTCGTCGTCTACGCGGTGCCGCAGGTCGTCGGCGCGGACCAGAGTTACGTCGTCCTCTCGGCCAGCATGTCGCCCGACATACAGCCCGGCGACGCCGTCGTCGTCGGGAGCGTCGCTCCCGAACGGATCGCGGAGGGCGACGTCATCACGTTCCATCGCTCCGAGACGAGCGACACGCCGGTCACCCACCGCGTCGTGGATGTCGAACGGAACGGGGCGGAGCGCCGGTTCGTCACGAAAGGCGACGCCAACGAGGACGTCGACCCGGCTCCGGTCGCTGCCGACGCCGTCATCGGCCGAGTCGTCCTGACGCTGCCGTACGTCGGCTACGTCTCCACGTTCGCCGACACCCCCGTCGGCTTCGTCGCGCTCGTGCTCGTCCCGTTCGGGTTCCTCGCGACAACCGAACTCCGGGGCTTTCTCCACGCTCGCCGCGGCGACCACGCGGAGACTCGCGCGCCCGAGGACAAAGTGACGAGCGAACGCACTGGCGTCGACGCTGCTTCCGCCGCGTCGTCCGACGACGACTCACCGACCGACGCAACCGAACCCACACCCATGAACGTATCCGATACAGAGACGACTCCGACCGACCGACTCGACCCGTCTGACCGACCCGACTCGTCCGACCGCCCTGAGCCGTCCGACTCCGGTATCACGCTGACGCGAGCGGACCTCACCCTCTCTCCGGTGCTGTTGGCCGTTCTCGGCGTGTACGCCGGCTACGTCGGCGTGACCGGCGAGGACCCGCTCTCGGTCACCGTCGCCGTCGGCGCACTCACCGCAGCGCTGCTGTTGCTCCTGGCCCGTCGGTTCGGTCTCGGTGACGCGTCCTCGTCGAGCGAGGGTGGCGGCAACCCGGGCGATTCGCCCGACACCGACGAACCGTTCCCCGCCGGGAGTTCGGAACACTTCCCGGGTACCGATTCCACCGCCGCTCTCGCCGAGGTCCGGCTCTCGTCCGGGGTCGCCGACCTGCCGCGAATCGAGGTCAGCGAGCGCCACGAGCTCTCCACTATCGCCACCACCGTCGGCCGACCGCTCGTCGCCGACGAGCACGACGGCACGCTCCTCGTCGTCGACGGCGACGTGTTGTACGCTCACGCGGCGGCCGACGAAGAGCCCGATTCGAGCCTCCATGCGGTCTACGCCGGCGTAGACGCTCCGACCGACGACGCTGCTGCGGAGGCGACGCGGTGAACCGCCCCGGTGGTCGCGTCGTCGTGCTCGCCGTGCTGTGTTGCGTGTTCCTCTCGGCGTTCGGTGGCGGAGTCACCTACGCGCTCTACACCGACCGTGCCGACGTCGACGTCGCCATCAGCGTCGCCGAGGACGCCGGAACCGACACGCCCGGGCAACAGAGCGGAGCGAGCCTCCCGCCGTCGACTCCGGACACGACCACTCCCGACGAGACGAATGCGACGGCTCCGTCCGACGAAACAGACGCGGCGACGCCCGACGAGACGAACGCGACGGCTCCTAACGGAACCTCCGGAGACGGGGATACCGAGTCGTTCACCGTCGCGGACGCCGACTCGGTCCAGTCGACACCGCTCGCCCGAGGACCGATCAGCGATTCGCCGTGACACTCACCCGAGGACCGGTCGGTAGACGCCGGACGAACCCGCCCAAACGGTCACCTCGCGGTTCGTACTCCGTGCCGACGCTCCGAAGCGCGACGCCTGCTCGTACTCCGGTATCTGTTACTGCTGGCTCTCGTCGTCGACTTCGCTCTCTGAGGTGAGCAGGTCGAGCGACGGCCGGCGGCCGTCGAGAACCGAAAACCGCTCGCCGCGGCGTCGCTCCAACCAGCCGAGCAGCCGCTCGGCCCACGCGAGCTTCCTCGCTTTCGCCTCGTCGACCGTCGGGTCGTCGAACTGCCAGCCGACGAACGTCAACTCCTCGGCCCCGAACTCGTCGGCCAGAAACGCCGCCCGGTCGCCGTCGGTGAACCCGCCGTAGTCGACGACCGGTCCGACGGGGGCCGCCTGCGTCGTCGCCAGCACGTGCTCCGAGTCGAATCGGGGCACCCACTCGCGTATCGCCGGCCGGTTGTCGCCGTGGGCGTGCGCGGCCACAGCGACGCCCTCTCGGGTCAACTCGCGGGCCGTCTCGGGGTTCTTGTCGAGGTCGGTCACCATCAGGTCGACGGCGACACCGCGGTCGCGAAGAACGTCGGCGGCCGTCGAGGCGGCGAAGACGTAGTCGGCGTCGGCCGCGCGGTCGACCTCGTCGGGAAGCGACGGCGCGGCACCGACGACGGCGACGGTCTCGCCGTCGACGACGCGGAGGCGCGACTCGTCGAACGGTTCGGCGAGCCTCGCCAGGTCGTCTCGGGCGCGTTCGTCGGCGCTGCGGTCGAAGCCGAAGTCGGCGAGAATCCGCTCGTAGACGGGCTCCCACGTCTCGAAGTTCACGGCTCGCTCCGTCGCGCTCGGGGGCGCCGCTCGTCGGCCGTGGCTGTCGGCGGCGTCACGACTGCGCGGTTTCGGCGGGAGCGGTCGCGGCGCAGGTGGTCGCGGCGTAGGCGCTCACGGCGCGAGCGCTCGGCAATAATAATACGGTATGGGCCGGAGTGGCACCAAGTACCCCTACCCGCGTGCCGTTCCGGCGTCCACTTCTCCGGTTCAGGCGCGTTCGGCATAAGTTTTCTCGTACGTGAATGTCTCCGCTATCTCGGCCAACACCGCGTCGAGCGCCTCCGAGACGCCCGATGCGGCGACCGACGTCCGGACGAGAGCCCCCGGCGTCCCCACGAGCAGCGTCCGACCGCTTTCGCCGCCGACGAGCATCGCCCCCGACTCCTTCGTCGCCGCGACGAGCGCGCCCCGCTGCTCCGGCGACAACGACGCAAACTCGAACACGTTCGAGACGGCATCGGGTGCGGCCCGGGGGTCGCCGCCGACGCGCTCGATGTGGCGGGCGGCCTCCCGCGGCGTCGTCACGTCGAGTTCTTCGACCTCGACTGCGCCCGCCTCGCGGACGCGTTCGCGTTTGAACGCCGCGCCGACGAGCGCCGCGTCGCGCGTCTCCGCGACGTCGTGGGTTCGGACCACGTGTGCGCCGCGTTCGACGGCCATCGACGTGGCCGCGAGGCTGACCGGCAGCGCCTCCTCGGTGGACCGGCCGGCGAGTTCGCGCAGGAAGTTCTTGCGGTTGATGGAGACTAAGATGGGTTGACCGAGGCCGCGGAACTCGCGGAGGCGGCGGAACGTCTCGCGGTCGTCCTCTAGTGTTTTCGCCTCGGACCACCCGCCGAACGCCGGATCGACGATGGTCTTGTCCGTCAGGCCGTTCTGCTTCAGCGCCTCGTAGATGTCGTCGACCTCCTCGACCGCGCCGGGGCGTTCGAGGTCCGGCGGACTCGCCATCTTCGCGACGGCGACGTCGTGGGCCTCGCACACCTCGGGCATCTTCGGGTCCGCGAAGCCGCAGATGTCGTTCACCATGTCGAACCCGCGCGAGAGCGCCTCGTCGGCGACTTCGTGGTACCGCGTCTCGATGGAGAACACCGCGTCGCCGGAGACGTGGTCGAGCACCTCGACGGCGGTGTCGAGGCGGTCGAGTTCCTGTTCGGCGGAGAGCACCTCGAAGCGCTTGTTCGCGGATTCGAGGCCGATGTCGACGATGTCCGCGCCCTCGTCGATGAGCGCGGTGTCGACGTAGTCGGCGGCTTCGGCGGCGTCGTCGAAGACGCTCGGCTCGTACGGCGACTCCTCGGAGACGTTGAGCACGCCCATGATTCGGGGCGGATAGTCGTCGCCGATGCCGAGACCGGCGGCGTCCACGTTTCGCATATCCTCTCGGAAGGACGCCTCCGTGATAGGCAGTCCGGTGTCGGTAGTCGTGGTCGACGACGGAGTTATGATACCGGAATGACCAGTAGACGCATGGACCGGTCCCTCCTCGTTCGCATGGCGCTCGCCACCGTCCTCCTCGGCGTCGTCTCCCTCACGTTCGCCGCCGCCCTCGTCGCCGGGTTCGCCGGACTCGCGGCGTTCTTCGGTTGGCCGATGGTCGTCGCGCCCGTCGGCGCTGCCGTCGTTCTCCTCGGGTTCGGCGCGCTCGAACTGACCCAAGGTGCGCGTGTCGTCCGCGAGGCCGACGCCTACGAAGTCGACGCCGAAACCGCGCCGCGCCTCCACCGCGTCGTCCGCAGCGTCGCCCAGCAGGCCGACCTCCCGATGCCCGCCATCGCCGTCTCCGACGACGACGCCCCCGAGGCGTTCGTCACGGGCTACACGGCCGGTGGCGCGACACTCGTCGTCTCGCTCGGGATGCTCCGCGCGCTCGACGACGCCGAACTCCGGGCCGTCGTCGCTCACGAACTCGCGCACGTGAAGAATCGCGACGTTGCGCTGATGACCGCGATTTCGGTGCCGACGGCCGTCGCCAGCCGGTTACACGAACTGTCGAGTGCGACCAGCGAGCGACTCACCAGCGGTAGCGGCGGTGCAGTCAGAGGTCGCGGCCTCGTCTTCGTCGTCGCGTTTCTCTCGGCCGTCGTCGCGCTCGTCGCCGGCCTGTTCTCCTTCGTGGGCCGGTCGCTCATCGCGTCGTTCTCCCGCGTGCGCGAACTCGCCGCCGACCGCGGGGCCGTCGCCATCACCGGCGACCCGGCGTCGCTTGCGAGCGCGCTCGCGTCCATCGAAACGGAACTCGGGAAACACCCGGTCGAAGACCTCCGCAGCGCCCAGAGCGTCGCCGCGTTCACCGTCGTCTCCCCCGAGCAGGTCGAACCGGACGACCCCATCATGCTCGGTGCGGAGGGCGACCAACCGGCGACACTGACGTACTACTCGGACCGATACGAGGCGTTCGTCTACCGGACGTTCCTGCGGACCCACCCGTCCGTGAGCGACCGGGTGTCGCGGCTTCAGCAGGCCGAGCGCGAGGTTCAGTCGCGGTAGCTCGTGCTCTCGCTCCCCCGAACCGCCGAAGTCACGTGCTTTTTATCCGGCGACCGGCTACCACCGCGTAATGGCGAAAGTCAGCGTCGGACTCCGCGGCTGGCGGTTCGAGGAGTCCGAAATCTTCACCGAGGAGGGAGAGTTCAAACCGCTCGACGAGATTCCGGAGGACCCCCGACAGCGACTCCTCCGCCTGAGTCTGCTCGTCGAGAAACCGTGCCAGGCCTGCTACTTGGTCCACGGCGAGGAGAACGTCGGGCGCTGCCGACAGGCGACGATCGTCTACGGCGAACCGCTGAACGAAGTCGTCCTCTGCGACGAGCACGAGGCGGACCTCCTCTACTGGTTCCGCGAGGCCGGCGGCCGCGAGTTCGTCGGCGACGAGCTGTTCCGCGACGAGTTCCAGGAGTGGTTCGCCGACGGCGGCCGCGCGCCCGACGGCTACGGCGGGATGGAACACGTCGACACCGACCCCGACGACCTGCCGAGTCCCCCCGACGCGAACGAACTCCACCAACGAATCAACGAGGAGTTCGAGGGCGAGCGAATCGACCTGCGCGAGTACGGTCCCGACGCGGACGAAGGCGACGACAACGACGAGGAAGGCGACGACGAACCCGAGGAGATGGACTTCGACGGCGTGGACCTCGGCCAGCAGTACCCGAAGAAATGAGCGGGCGGAAACCGGTCGTCGTCGTCGTCGACCCGAAGACGCCCGGCAACGTCGGCACCATCGCGCGGGCGATGAAGAACTTCGGGCTCTCGGAACTGAAGCTCGTCGACCCCCCGGAACTGCACCGCGACGGCGACGCCTACGGGTTCGCCGGCCACGCCCGCGAGGACATCCTGCCGAACGCCGAGACGGTCGAGTTCGACGATATCGTCGAGAACTACCACACCGTCGCCACGACGGCCATCACGAACGAGGACAGCCGTCGTCACGTCCGCTACCCGTTCAAGACGCCGGTCGAACTCCGCGAGAGCCTGAAAGAGGTCGAGACGCGCACCGCGCTCGTCTTCGGCCGCGAGGGGACCGGCCTCGACAACGGGGAACTGGAGCGGATGGACGAGATCTGTTCGATTCCCGCGAGTGAGGAGTACCCCGTGCTCAACCTCGGACAGGCCGCCACCGTGCTCATGTACGAACTTCGGGAACTGACCGTCGAGGAGACGCAGTTGCCCGACGTGGAGCTGTCGCGCGCGCCCGAGGAGGATATCGAACGATTCTACGACCTCTTCGGCGACCTGCTCGACGCGACGGGCTACGACGAGCACAAACGCGACAAGACGACGCGGCTGATGCGCCGCCTCGTCGGCCGAGCGCACCCGACCGACCGCGAGATTTCGACGCTTCTGGGCCTCTTTCGGCGGACGAACCGCCAACTCCGACACCGACGCCAGTTGCTCGAAAAGCACGACGAACCCGACCGCTGGCGATAGCTCGACCTACTCCGGTTTTCGACCGAACATCACCAGTCCGACCATCGAGAACACCTCCTCGCCGTCGCCGTTCAGCGTCGTCGTCCGCACGTGCGCGAGGCCGCGCTCGTCGCTCTCGACGGTCTTCTCCAGCACTTCGTTTCGCAGCGTCAGCACGTCGCCCGGCCGCACCGGGCGGTACCACCGGAGTTCGTCGACGCCCTTCGCGCCCATCGAGGCGGCGTTCGAGAGGAAGCCGTCGACGAGCATCCGCATCGTCATCGACGCCGTGTGCCATCCGGAGGCGATGAGGCCGCCGTACATCGTCTCCGCGGCGCGCTCGGGGTCGACGTGGAAGAACTGCGGGTCGTAGCGCTCGGCGAACTCGATTATCTCGTCTTCGGTCACTTCGTACTCGCCGAACTCGGTCGTCGCTCCGACCTCCAAATCCTCGAAGTAGATGGGCATGTCCGTCCAGACACGCGAGCGGTCCAAATAGTTTTGCGGCGTCCCGTCCCCGACGACGCGGCGTAACCGCCCGGACGGTCGCTTTCGGAGCCGCTGTGGTCGCCGGCGCTCGCTCAGATAGGTGCACTCGCCGACCGCCGCTTCCACAACCGTATTGGGCTGATGCCCCCAACCGTGTGTATGAGTGTGACAGCCTCGGTGAGGTCCGAGTGACCTCGAACCGGTTGGGAGTCGACCCGCAGGTGCTGGCGTTGGCGCTGGCGCGGATGACCGAGTCGGTCGGCAACTCGTTTCTCATCGTCGTGCTCCCGCTTTTCATCGGGAGCGAGTTCGTCACCGGCAACACGTTCGGGCTGACCGAAGTCGCCATCACCGGTATCGTCCTCTCGCTGTTCGGCCTCGTCAACAGCCCGCTGCAGCCCTTTACCGGGCGGCTCTCCGACCGCACCGGCAGGCGCAAAATATTCGTCCTCGTCGGTTTGCTGCTCATCGGCGTCGCCAGTTTCTCGTACTCGTTGGCGTCGTCGTACTGGCATCTCGTCGGCTTGCGCGTGCTCCAGGGAGTCGCCGGCGCGCTCATCATCCCGACCACCGTCGCGCTCGTCAACGACCTGGCCTCGGAGACGAACCGCGGCGGCAACATGGGGACGTACAACACGTTCAGACTCGTCGGCTTCGGCGTCGGCCCCATCGCGGCCGGTGCCGTCGTCTCGGCGGGTCCGTACGCGTTCGGCGTGGGCGGGACGCAGCTTCAGTTCAGCGGCTTCGACGCCGCGTTCTACTTCGCGACGCTGACCGCGAGCCTCAGTTTCTTCCTGATTCTCTGGTTGATCCGCGACCCCGAGAACGTCACCGCGGACGCGTCGCCCGGCGAGGACGGGGGCGCGCTGGACAGCTTCTCCGTGTTCGACCGTAGCGGCCGAGGCGTGCTCGACCCGGTGTTCACGCTCGGCGTCGTCTCCTTCTTCATGGCGGTCGGTATCGCGCTGTTCGCCACGCTGGGCGACATCATCAACACGCGGCTCGACCAGGGGCCGACGCTGTTCGGGCTCCAGTTCGCGGCGTTCGTGTTGGCCCAGATATTCCTCCAGGTGCCGATCGGCCGGGCGACCGACTTCTACGGTCGGCGGATATTCATCCTGGTCGGGATGGTGCTGTTGATTCCGACGACGCTCGTCCAGGGCGTGCTGTACGACCCGTGGCTGATGTTCGCCGCCCGCTTCGGGCAGGGCGTCGCCGGAGCGATGGTGTTCGCGCCGGCGCTCGCACTCGCGGGCGACCTCGCGCCCGACGGCAAGTCGGGGACGACGCTCTCGGTGTTGACGATGGCGTTCGGTTTCGGCGTCGCGTTCGGCCCGCTGTCGGCGGGCTTTCTCGTCTCGTTCGGGTTCGCCGTTCCGTTCGCTTTCGGGGCGGCGCTGGCGGCCGTCGGCGCGGTGTTGGTCTGGACGCAGGTCGAAGAGACCGTGACGACCCGACGGTCGCCGTTTTCGGCCGATTGAGCGGAGCCCCACCGGAGACGGCTAGTCCGCGTCCGGGTACACGTCGCTGGTTGCCGGCACGTCCCGCGTGGCGAACTCCCGAAGCGCGTCGCGTTTCAACACGGCGAAGCCGGCGAAGATAGCGACGAAACCGACGACCGCACTCGTCTCGACGACGTGCCCGACGAGCGCCGCGCTCGCCAGCGTCGCGACGACCGGTTCGGCGTAGCCGACGAGATTTATCTCGGTCGGGCCGGTCCGGTCGAGCAGTTCGAAGTAGAGCAGGAAACCGACGACGCCGGAGACGAACGTCAGGTAGAGAAACGAGGCGACGGCGACCGGGGTGACGTGAACCGCCGACAGCGATTCGCCGCGGAGCGCACCGCCGACGAAAAGCGACCCAGCGCCGAGTAGCATCGCCCACGCCTCCATCGAGACGAGCGGGAGGTCGGAGTCGAACGGCCGGGTCAGAACCGCGCCGAGCGCGAACGAGACGGCGCTGAGGAACACGAGCGCGACGCCGAGCGCCGACCCGAGTTCGAACGCCGTCGGGTCGGGGGCGACGAGCACGACGACGCCGACGAGACCGAGCCCGAGACCGGCGAGTTCGGCGGCGCCGAGGTCGTTCGAGGGGAGGAGCGCGCTCGCGCAGACGGCCGTGAGGATGGGCGTGAGGCTGATGACGACGGCGGCGACGGGACCGGAGATGCGGAGCTCACCGAGGTACAGCAGCCCGTGGTACGCGCCGATGAGGAACAGTCCGGCGATGCTCACGACGAGCCACTCGTCGCGTCCCGAGGGGAGCCACCGGTCGGCCTTCGCGTACGCGTACGCGAAGACGACCGCGCCCGCGACGGCGTACCGCGCGCCCGCGAAGTACAGCGGCGGGACGTAGTGGAGACCGACTTCGATGGCGACGAAGGAGGTGCCCCAGAACGCGGCGAGGAAGGCGAACAACACTGCGGTCGAATGTTGGCGATAGAGCCGGCGAAGAGACATGGATTCGTATCACGTTCGTAATTTACGCTCCTTATTAAATCTGGCTACAACAAAATCCCATCCGATAGAACGTGAGGGTTACTGCCGTCGCGGTCGCTGTAGATACCTGCCCCGTGGACCCCAATCGTTGGAGAATCGTCCAACTCGCCCCCGTCGGTGGCTACATAGGGTCGACGGTCGAATCGGTTCGCAATGGACGAACGCGACATCACGCTTCTGAAGGCCATCTCCGACCTCGGGACCGGTAGCCCCGAGCGCCTCCACGAAGCGACGGGTATCCCGGTGTCGACGATTCACTACCGGCTGAACAACCTGAAGGAGGACGGCATCATCGAGAACGACCTCTACGACGTCGACCTGGAGAAGTTCGGACTCGGCGTCACCGTCATCGTCGAGGTGCTGGCCGACTACAGCGGGTCGTACGAGGACGTCGGCGAGAAGCTGATGGCGGTCGAAGGAGTCACGCAGACGTACTTCACGATGGGCGAGACGGACTTCATCGTCATCGCTCGGCTGACCGGCAGCGAGATGGTCGAGCGACTCATCTCGGAGTTCGAGTCGATCGAGGAGGTCGACCGGACGAACTCGACGTACGTCATCTCGACGCTGCGCGACAGCCAACGGGTGTTACAGAGTTACAGCGTCGAAACGCTCGTCGAGGAACTCGGCGAGGAGTGACCGCTCCGTTTCCTCGTTTCGCCGTCTCGGCGTTCGGCCGACGTATCGGTTCGCCGAGACGACTCTCTCGAACGAGTGGAAGCAGCCAAATTTGGGGGGATACGCCGGGTTATTTGCCTCGGTTCCGTAACCCGTCTGATGTCGGCACAGAACTACGTGAGCGGTGCTTCGATTCCGAGCGACTACTGTACGCTGTTCAACCCGTGCGTCGACTCCGTCGTCGAAGAGCTCGTCCGGACGGTTTCGGCGCTACGCAACAGCTCTCCCACCGAAATCACCCCGCTGTACACGGCCGTCGACCCCGATGCGCTCGAAACGCTGTTCGGCGAGTCGGCCACGGGAGCGCGACCGAACGGACGAGTCGTCACGTTCGACTACGAGGGGTTCGAGGTGACGGTTCGGAGCCCCGGCTGTATAACCCTCTCCCCCGTCGAGACGGCGTAGCGGACGCGAGCCGACGGACCGGTGAATCGCGGTCGGAACCAAAACAACCGACAGAATCGGGGCGCTCGCGACTCAGGCGCGCTTTTGAATCTCTTCGCGGAGTACGCTGCTCACCACTTCGCCGTCGGCGCGGCCGCGGAGCGCGCCCATCGCTTCGCCCATCAGTCCCGAGAAGGCGGCCATCCCCTCCTCCTCGACCTGTTCTTCGTTGCGCTCGACGACGCCGACGACAGCGTCCCGTACTTCGTCCTCGCTCACGCCCGAGAGGCCCGCCTCCTCGACGGCCTCCTCGGCGGACAGTTGCGGGTTCTCCGCCAAGAGGGTCAGCACTTCGTTGACGCCCTCTTTGGCGAGGTCGCCGTCGGTGACGAGTTCGACGACCGCCAGGAGGTGGCCGTCGCCGAGGTTCTCGACGGCTACGTCGTCGCGTCGCAGTTCGGTCACGGTACTCTCGACCAACCCGGCGACGAACGTCGGGTCCGCACCGTCGTCGACGGCTCGCTCGAACAGCGGCATCCGGCGGCCGTACGCCACCTGTTCGGCGAGTCCCGCGTCGAGACCGAACTCCGACTGGTAGCGGTCGACCTTCTCGGTGAGCAGTTCGGGCGTCTCGACCTCCGAGGGGTCCGGTTCGACCGGCGGCACGTCCGTCTCGGGGTACATCCGCGCCGCGCCCGGCAGCGGCCGGAGGTAGCGCGTCGTGCCGTCGTCGTTCGCGCCTCGCGTCTCCTCGGGGACGCCCTCGATGGCGGCCGCCGCACGCGCCGCGGCGGCGTCGATGGCGAGGTCCGCGGTCTGAGCGTCGGCGGCGACGATGGCCACCGCGTCGTCGGGCTCGGCTCCCACGGCTTCGCGGAGCGCTTCGACCTCCTCCTCGGTGACGCCGTAGGCGGGCAGTTCGTCGGTGTGGAAGATGCCGCCCGCGCCGTGGCGCTTGGCGTGGTCCGACAGTTCGGTGCCGAGGCGGCGGTCCGGCTGGAGCTCGCGTCCGACCAGCCCGTCGAAGCCGGCGAGGCGGACGCCGGTGACCTTGCCGCCCGCCTCTCGCGGGCTCTGCCCGCTCGAGCTATCCGCGGAACTCCGTTCCGCGCTATCCAGCGCGCCGCGAATGACCCCGGAATCGCTGTCGGCGAACACGTCGGTCACGTCCTGCGGGTCGCCGACGTGGGCGTCTCGCTCCCGTAACTCGTCGCGGATGGCGAGCAGTTCGACCTGTCGGCCGACCTCGTTGCGGACGATGTCGTCGATGTCGTCGAGGCTCTGGACGCCCTTCATCTCCACGCGCGCGCCGTCGGCGATGGAGACGTTGACGTCCTGTCGAATCGTGCCGAGCCCGCGCTTGACTTTGCCCGTCGACCGGAGCAGCATCCCGATGGTCTCGGCGGCTTCCCGCGCCTGCTCGGGCGAGGCGATGTCCGGTTTGGTGCCGATTTCGACCAGCGGGATGCCGAGGCGGTCGAGGCCGTAGAGCACGCCGTCGTCGCGCTCTTCGATGCGCTGGGCGGACTCCTCTTCGAGCATCAGGTCCTCGATGCCCACCGCGCCCTCGCTCGTCTCGATTTCGCCGTCCTGGGCGACGAGCGACGAGCGCTGGAACCCCGAGGTGTTCGACCCGTCGACGACGATTTTGCGCATCACGTGAACCTGGTCGACGACCGACATCTCCATCAGTTCCGCGATCTGCATCACCACGTCGAGCGCTTCGCCGTCGAGTTCCGCCGGCGGCTCGTCGTCCTCCTCGACGAGACAGGTGGTGTCGTAGGCGAGATACTCGAACTCGCGGTCGACGCGGCTCTCCTCCAGCGCCGCCTCGTCCATCTCGCCGAGTTCGCTCCGCGTGGGGTGGAGATAGCGCGTGAACGTTCGCGTCGCCTCCTCGGGTTCGCGGCGCACCGTCGGCGAGTCGCAGAACAGCTTCGTCGCGGTGTCGAGCTGCTGGTGAATCTCCAGCCCCGCGACGAGGCCGAGCTCCTCGTAGTCGTACTCCGTCATTGTCTCTCCCTGTGCGCGGGGGGCGTAAAAATGGTTCAGTCTCCCGTCCGCGGAGCGTCGTCGGAGGCGCCCTCTCGGTGGCGAGGAGACGGGGAGAACGTGAGTGATGAGAGCGTCCGGCACGGGCGCGGTCGCCCGCCGCCGACGTTTCGAAGGGCCGCAGTGGGGCGTTTTCGTGGCGATGCGGTTTGCGAGGCGCGCTCAGGCGCGCCGAAGTCCCTCGCCGAGTCCTTCGGCGTCGCAGTCGTCCTCCGGGCATCGATAGTGCCAACCGTCTCGGGTGGCCTGACCCTCCGGGAACTCGGCTCCGCACTTTCGGCACAGCAACATGTCGCGGCCCTTCGACTCGCGTAGGACGTTCATCCCGACCATGACGGGAAAATCACGCGCACACCCCATCAAGATGTCGCTTTTCGCCGGTTTCGTGACCGGTCGACGCGTCGTGTCGCCGTCTGCTGATTTCGCCTCGGCGACACTGTGTCACGCGCAGTCAGCTGTCGTTCACTAACGAGAACCGAGTCCGGTTTCGCTCGTTCAGTCGTCGCCGAGGATGCCTCGGTGGGTCATCCTCTCGGGGTCGAGCACCTCGTCGGCCTCCTCCTCGGTGAGGTACCCTTCGTCGACGGCGACTTCGCGGACCGTCTTGTTCTCCGCGAGCGCTTTCTTGGCGACTTTCGACGCCTTGTCGTAGCCGATGGCGGGGTTGAGCGCCGTCGCCAGCGCCATGCTCCGCTCGACCTGTTCGGCGGCGTACTCCTCGTTGGCTTCGAGTTTGCGGACGAACCGGTCGGCGAACACGGTCGCCGAGTTCGACAGCAGCGACGCCGATTCGAGGAAGTTGTGGGCCAGTACGGGTTTGTAGAGGTTGAGGTCTATCTGGCCCTCCGCCGCACCCGCGGCGACGGCCGCGTCGTTGCCGACGACCTGCTTGTGGACCTGGTTGACGGCCTCGGCGACGACCGGGTTGATTTTACCGGGCATGATGGAACTGCCGGGCTGGTTCTCGGGCTGCTCTATCTCGCCGAGGCCGTTTCGCGGACCCGACGCGAGCAGGCGGAGGTCGTTCGCTATCTTGTTCATCGACCCGGCGACCGTCCGAAGCGCGCCGTGGGCCTCGCCCATCGCGTCGTGGGCGGCCTGCGCCTCGAAGTGGTCGTCGGCCTCGCGGAACTCGACGCCCGTCTCCTCGGCGATGTACGCCGCGGCTTTCTCCGGGAACTCGGGGTGCGTGTTGAGACCCGTCCCGACGGCCGTACCGCCGAGCGCCAGCTCCGAGAGGTGTTCGCGGGTGTGTTCGACGCGGCGGATTCCCTTCTCTATCTGGGTACGGTAGCCGCCGAACTCCTGGCCGAGGCGGACCGGCGTCGCGTCCTGCAGGTGCGTTCGACCGGTCTTGACGACGCCGTCGAACTCCTCCTCTTTCTCGCCGAGCGCCGCGGCGAGCTCCTCTAGCGCCGGAAGCAGGTCCTTCTCGACGGCTTCGAGCGCCGAGACGTGCATCGCCGTCGGGATGACGTCGTTGGAGGACTGCCCGAAGTTGACGTGGTCATTCGGGTGGACCTCGCGGGAGCCGATCTCCGCGCCGACGAGTTCGGCGGCGCGGTTGGCGATGACCTCGTTGGCGTTCATGTTCGACGACGTGCCGGAGCCGGTCTGGAACACGTCGACGGGGAACTGGTCGTCGTGGTCGCCGGCGATGACCTCGTCGGCGGCCTCGACGATGGCGTCGGCTTTCTCCTCGGGAATCAGTCCGAGGTCGCGGTTCGCCTGCGCGGCCGCCTTCTTCACGACCCCGAGCGCGCGGACGAATCGTCGCCCGAAGGTGATGCCCGAGATGGGGAAGTTCTCCACGGCGCGCTGGGTCTGTGCGCCCCAGTAGGCGTCGGCCGGTACCTGCATCTCGCCGAGGCTGTCCCGCTCCGTGCGGTAGTCGTCGCTCATGGTCGCCCCCACGTAGACTGAGGCGTAAAAGCCACCGGTACCGGACGACACGCGCGCGAACCGATAGAGCTGTTCTCCGACCATCTCGCGGGTCTCGACGCTCGACGCCTGCCGGTCTGCGAGACGCTCGGACACCGTTACAGGTTCGCTAGACGGTCAGTTATCACACGTGATAACAATTCACTCGTTACTGAAGAAACCTAGGACAATACTTAACTATCGATAGGGGACATATATCCGCGTAACTCGTTGAGGATACACCATGACCGATAACGACACACCCGTCTCTCGACGCTCGTATCTGAAGTTGACCGGCCTCGCAGGCACCGCTGGCGTCACCGCCCTCGCCGGTTGTTCGCAGGGAAGCGACGGCGACGACGGCGGCAACCAGAGCGGTAACGACAGCGGCAATCAGAGCGGCGGCGGTGACGGCGACGGCGGTAGCGGCAACCAGGAACTCGAAATCGTCCACTGGTGGACCGCCGGCGGCGAGCAGGACGCGCTGAACGCGTTGCTCGAAGGGTTCCAGGAGGAGTATCCGGACGCGAGCGTGAACAACAACCCCGCCCCCGGCGGCGCGGGGAGCGCGCTCGACACCGTCATCCGGAACCGCGTGCTCAACGAGAATCCGCCGAGTACGTTCCAAATCTGGCCGGGACAGGCGCTGACGCCGTACACCGAGAGCGACATGCTCGAAGACATCAGCGACATCTGGTCCGGCGACATGGAGGACGCGTACCTCCAGGGCGTCCGCGACGCCGCGCAGTCCGACGGAAGCTACGTCGCCGTCCCCATCAACATCCACCGGCTGAACAACCTGTTCTACAACGTCTCGGTGGTCGAGGAGGCCGGCGTCGACATGCAGAGCGTCGACAGCCCACAGGCGCTGCTCGACGCGATGGAGACCATCTCGAACAACACCGACGCCGTGCCGATGGCCCACCAGACGCAGTCGCCGTGGTCGTCGCTCCAGCTCTGGGAGGCCATCTTCCAGGCCGAACAGGGCATCGACGCCTACCTGGACTTCACGCAGGGTAACGTCTCGAACCACGAGCAGGGCGTCAAGGACGCGCTCTCGCGGCTGAGTTCCTACAGCGACCACTTCAACGAGGACGCGGGCTCCATCACGTGGGACCAGGGTAACAGCAAAGTCATCAACGGCGACGCCGCCATGATTCACCAGGGCGACTGGGCGGCCGGCCAGTACGACGGCGCCGACGACTTCAACTACGGCGAGCAGTGGGAGCACGTCCCGTTCCCGGGGACGAGCGGCCTCTACGCCGTCGTCACGGACTCGTTCGTCATGCCGACGAACAACCCGTCGCCGGAGACGACCCGCCAGTTCCTCACCTACTGCGGCTCCGTCGACGCACAGGAGCGGTTCAACCCCATCAAGGGGTCGATTCCGCCGCGGACCGACGTGCCGAACGAACCGTTCGGGCCGTTCCTCCAGCAGCAGCGCCAGGACTTCGAGAACTCCGACGCGCAGCCGCCGACCATCGCGCACGGCACCGCCGTCTCGCCGGACGTCAAGAGTAGCCTCGAGGAAGCGTTCGCGGCGTTCAACGAGAACTGGGACGTCGACGGCGCGTACGACCGCATCGCGAACTCGTTCTAACCGGAGCGAGTGATGCGAGAGTTTATTTTTCGACTGTTTGGACGTGGCCGCCGCCCTCCCGACAGCGACGGCGACGCGCGGACCGAGGGTGGAGTCGGGGCCGACGGCCAAGCACGGACGGACGGCGGAACGGTGACGAAAGAACAGACCGTCGGTCGCTCGCGCGTACAGGAGGCCCTCGACAGCGACCTGGTCGGGTCGTTGCCGTTCTGGCTCCCGCCGGCGCTGCTCATCGGTCTGTTCGTCTACGGCGCTATCGGCTGGAACGTCCTCATCTCGTTGACCGATTGGAGCGGCCTCGGCCAACCCGACTACGACTCTCTGAGCTTCGCGATGTACGAGGAGATGCTGTCGGACCCGACGTTCTGGACGGCGACGCAGAACACGTTCGTCCTGCTCATCGTCTTCACCGCGGTCACCCTGCTGTTGGGGCTGTTGCTGGCGATTCTCGTCGACCAGAAGATACGGTTCGAGAACACGTTCCGGACCATCTACCTGCTGCCGATGAGCCTCTCGTTCGTCGTGACGGCTATCTTCTGGTCGTGGATGTACAACCCCGAGATCGGGCTGATAAACGTCGGCCTCCGGTCGCTCGGTCTCGACTTCCTCGCGTACGCGTGGCTGTCGGACCCGCGCTTCTCGCTCGGGGCGGTCATCTTCGCGCTGATGTGGCAGTTCTCCGGCTACTGCATGGTCGTCTACCTCGCCGGACTGCGGGCGATACCGACAGAACAGTACGAGGCGGCCCGTACCGACGGCGCGAGCACGCTCCGCATGTACCGCCGCGTCATCATCCCGCAACTGCGCGCCTCGACGACGAGCGCCGCGGTCGTGCTGATGGTGTTCGCGCTGAAAGCGTTCGACTTCCTGTTCGTCCTGTTCGGGCCGACGCCCGGCCCCTCGACGGACATCCTCTCGGTGATGATGTTCCGCGAGGCGTTCCGCGCGACGAACTGGGCGTACGGGTCGGCTATCGCCACCGTCCTCTTCGTGATGGCGCTCGGCGTTATCGGGCCGTACCTCTATCTCCAGTACAGCCGAGGTGACCTATGAGTTCACAGACAGCGAACGATTCGACGAGCGGTATCGACTTCCAGCGAATCGGACTGTACGCGGTGCTCGCCGTGATGGCCGCGTTCTATCTCTCGCCGCTCGAAAGCGGTCTGATGACGGCGTTCAAATCCCAGGAGGCGTTCATCGGGTCGACGCCGTTCGTCCCGCCGCCGCCGTCTGGCTTTACGGTCGAACCGTGGTTCGAGGCGTGGAGTCGCCTCCAGTTGGGCGTGTTCAACAGCCTCCTGTTGGCGATTCCCGCCACCGCGCTGTCGGCGGTTTTCGGCTCGCTCGCGGCGTACGGCCTGACGAACGTGAACTGGCGCGGACAGGTCGCGGTCATCGTGCTGTTCGTCGCCGGCATCTTCGTCCCCTACCAGTCGGTACTCGTCCCCTTGACGCAGTTCTGGACGATGGTCGGACTCGACGAGATTCTGGCGGCCGTCCCGATGCTCGCGGAGCGTTCGGGTCTCATCGAACTCATCATCACCCACACCGCCTACGGCATCCCCATCTGCACCATCCTCTTTCGGTCGTACTACGCGACCATCGACCCGGAGATGCTGGAGGCGGCTCGGCTCGACGGCGCGACGGTGGCACGCATCTACTGGAAGATCATCCTGCCGCTGTCGGTGCCCATCTTCGCGGTGACGCTCATCTACCAGTTCACCCAGATTTGGAACGACCTCCTGTTCGCGCTGGTGCTTCTCACCAGCCCGGGCAACCAGGTCGTCACCCTCTCTCTGAACCAGTTACAGGGCTCGATGGTCCAACAGTACAACCTACAGATGGCGGGCGCGTTCGTCGCGGCGCTTCCGACGCTCGTCGTCTACGTGCTGTTCGGCGAACAGTTCGCGGAAGGCGTCGCGGGAGAAACCTAACATGGCACAACTCACACTGGACCACGTCACGAAAGTGTTCGACGACAACGGAACCGACATCGTCGCCGTCGACGACGTGAACATCGACCTCGCCGACGGCGAGTTCCTCGTTCTCGTCGGACCCTCCGGCTGCGGCAAGTCGACGACGCTGCGGATGGTCGCCGGCCTGGAGTCGGTGACCAGCGGCGACATCCGCCTCGGCGACCGCGTCATCAACGACGCGTCGCCGCGCGACCGGGACATCGCGATGGTGTTTCAGTCGTACGCGCTGTACCCGCACATGACCGTCCGCGAGAACATGTCGTTCGGGCTCGAGGAGTCGACCGACCTCTCGAACGACGAGATATCGCGGAAAGTGACCGAGACCGCGGAGATGCTCGACATCGGCGAGTTGCTCGACCGCAAACCCCGAGAGCTCTCCGGCGGCCAGCGCCAGCGAGTCGCGCTCGGCCGCGCCATCGTCCGCGACCCGGAGGTGTTCCTGATGGACGAACCGCTGTCGAATCTGGACGCCAAACTCCGGTCGGGGATGCGGACGGAGCTCCAGCGCCTCCAGGAGAACCTCGGCGTGACGACGATGTACGTCACGCACGACCAGACGGAGGCGATGACGATGGGCGACCGCATCGCCATCCTCGACGACGGCAAGCTCCAGCAGGTGGCGACGCCGCTGGAGGCGTACCACCAGCCCGCAAACCAGTTCGTCGCCGGCTTCATCGGCGACCCGTCGATGAACTTCTTCCGGATGGAGGTGCGGGACGACAGACTCGTCGGCGACGAGTTCGCCTACCCCATCTCGCAACGAACCCGCGAGAGCATCGGAGGGACCGAACACGTCACCCTCGGCATCCGTCCGGAGGACATCGAACTCGTCTCCGACGCCGACGGCGACCACGACTACGAGACGGTCGTCGACGTGGTCGAACCGATGGGCAACGAGAACAACGTCTACCTGAACTTCTCCGCCGACAGCGCGACGACGTTCGTCGCGACCATCGGCGGAATGCGTTCGGTCGAGGCGGGGCAACCGGTCGTCGTGCGAATTCCCGAGTCCGCGATTCACCTCTTCGACGCCGAGAGCGGCGAGGCGCTGCAGAACCGGACGCTCGACGAACTCGAAGACACCGAACCGCAGCTCTGAGGCTCAGTCCAGACTCCGCAGCGCCTCCCAGCAGGCTCCAACCGGGTGATAGCCCGGCTCGACCGCCGGCCCCTCGTCGGTGTCGACGTACTCGTTTTCGCGCGTGAGTTTCGTGTACCAGTTTCCGCCGGGGGCGACGAGATTCGACTCGGCGTACGACCAGAGTCGGTCGTACCACTCCAGATAGCGCTCCCGGTCGCCCTCGTCGACGACGTCCGACAGCGCCGCCGCCGCGCCGATGGCCTCCGCGACCGGCCAGCCGTACTTGTCGTCGACGACCGGGTCGCCCTCGCGGTCGAGCGTGTAGTAGAACCCGCCGTACTTGTCGTCCCAGCCGTCGAGCGCCGCCCCGAACAGTTCGGTTGCCCGCGCTCGGAGCCGCGGTTCGTCGCCGTGTCGAGAGAGCGCGGCCGTGAGCTTCGCCCACTCGGCGTGGTGGCCCGGTTGATACCCCCACGGCCGGAACTGGTCGTCGGGTTTCTCTCGGTTGTACTCGAAGTCGTGCTCCCACGCATCGGTGTAATGCTCCCAGATACGCCCACCCGTCTCTTCGGCGAGGTCGACAGTCATCCGTCGCGCGATGGTCAGCGCTCGGTCGAGGTATCGGCGCTCGTCGGTCGCCTCGTACGCGCCGAGCATCGCCTCGCACATGTGCATGTTCGCGTTCTGGCCGCGGTACGGTTCGACGGGGTTCCAGTCGGCGTCGAGTTCGCTCCGGCAGAGACCGTGTTCGTCCTCCCAGAAGCGGTCGTCGATAACGTCGACCGTCTCTTCGAGGCGTTCGCGTGCGCCGGAGACGCCCGCCGCCGTCGCCTCGGCGTACGCGAGCAGGACGAACGCGTGGCCGTAGCAGGAGCGACGCCCGTCGACGGGGGTGCTCCCAGAGAGGAGCCAGTGATAGCCGCCGGTGTCGGCGTCGCGGTGGGCGTCGGCGAGGAAGTCGACGCCGCGAGTCGCCGCGGAGCGGCACCAACTCAGCGCGTCGGCGTCGGCGTCGGCGGCGTCGGCGCCCGTCGCCGCTTCGTCGAGACGCGCGCCGCGGGCGAAGTTGACGACGAACCGCGCAGAGGAGACGAGATGTCGGGAGTCGGCGTCGTAGATGCGGCCCGTCTGCTCGTCGAGTTGAGCGACGAAGCCGCCGCGGGTCTCGTCGATGCAGGTGGGATAGTAAAACGTCAGCACGTCTGCGACGTGGCCGCGAAGCCACGCTGGGTCCCGAAACCGGTCGGTCATTGCTGTGCGACCCGACGCGAGCGCGGTGCAAAAGCGTGGGGGCGTGGGCAGTCGAAGCGGCGGGACGCCGAGCGGTCGGCTACTGCCCGTCGTACTCGTCGGGCGTGTACGTCTTGATCTCCATCGCGTGGATGTCCGTCGTCATGCGTTCACCGAGGGCGTCGTACACCATCTGGTGTTGCTGGACGAGCGACTTCCCCTCGAACGCCGGGGAGACGACGACGGCCGCGAAGTGGGCGTCTTCGTGATTCTCGTCGGGGCTTCGCGGTCTCGACACGGTCGCGTCCGCGCCCTCGATGCTGGCTTCGATGAGCCGCTCTATCTCGCTGAGATCCATATCGGATGCGGGGCGCGCAACGACTAAAAACGACGCGAATGTTCTAGGAATAGTTACGGCGGCCCGTCGGGCGGACCGCCGTCGGCTCCGTCGGGCGAATCTCCGCTCAGGCGCTCCGGGCCGCCGCCGCCGTTCTCTCCTCGCGGGCGTGGCTGCGGCCGTCCATAGCGACCATCACCATCGAGACGCCCGAGGCGAGGAGGTTCACGCCGAACAGGAGGCCGACGGCCCAGAGGGCGGTGCTCGGGAAGCCGACGAACAGCAGCGCCGCGACGACGAGGCCGAGGACGCCGCTGGCGACGACCCAGCCCCAGTTGGCCTCGGGACGGAGGCGCAGGCCCATCGCGACCTCCAGCAGCCCGTCGACGAGGAAGTACGCGATGAGCAGTATCGTCAGCGAGACGAGACCGTACACCGGATTCGCGATGAGCGCCACACCGGCGACGGTGTAGAGAATCGCGAGCGCGCCCTGCAGGAGCGCACCAGCCCAACTCTCAGCGCCGAACGCGTGGATACCGCGAAGCGCCGCTCCGACGACGAGCAGCGCGCCGAGCAGCATCGAGAGGGCGACGCCCGTGACGAACGGTGCGAGGATGGCGACAACGCCCATCACCGCGATGATTCCCCCGACGATCATGAGCGTGCGCCACGTCGCGGATACGTCGGCGACGGGACCGCTCATCTGCATCGAGGATGTTTCTTCAGTACTCATAGTAATCGACAGTGACGTAATAGCCACGTGAGAGCATAAGCTAGCGTTTATAAATGCTGCGACAATCGCTCGCCGGAACCGGTCGGGTTACGGGACGGTACGCTGCCTCCGGTGGTCACCGTTTAGTGTCCGTGGCGTGAGCACCCGCCGTGTCGTCTGTCACCGAGCGCGTTCGAGCGCACCTCGTCTCGGAGGAGTCCGACCTTCTCGCCGGCATCGTAGACTGCGCGGACGCCGTCGCCGCCGGGTGGCCCGAGCGGACGACGACCGACCGCTCGAACGTCGTTCCCCCGTTCGAAACTGTCCTCGCCCGCGCGGGTATCACCGACCAGTTACCGAGCTTGCTCGCCCGCTGCGTCGACGCCGCTGGGTACGATCTCGCGGCCCCGCCGGTCGCCGCTCCGCCGTACGTCGTCGTCACCGCGACGGGGCCGATGCTCCGAGCGACGCTCGAACCCGGTCGCCTGGTGGTCTCGCTCCGCGTCTTCGAGGTCGAACGCGGCGAAGACGCCGGCTGCGATGGCTTCGGCGACGGCAACGGCGACGATGCGAGTGAGGGCGACCTCCGATACCGTCGACGAGGTGAGACGCCCGCAGAGATCGTCTCGGTCGAACTCCGGTAGTCAGGTCCAGCGGTCGAGACCCGTCTGACTCAGCGCGTCGTCGATGCGGTCGAAGCCGCGTTCGACCTCGTCGGCGTCGACTTCCCACTCCTCGGTGACGTACGCCCGCGCCGCCGGGATGTCGGGGTCGAGGTCGGTGTCGAACTCGTACTCGTCGGTCACCGGCGGGTCCAGGAACAGGTCGCGGATGCGGTCGGCGAACTCGACGTGCTCGCCGCGCGCCTCCAGAACCGAGAAGAGGTCGCCGTGCTCTCTCACCAACTTGAGCGCCGTCTTCGGACCGATGCCGTCGACGCCGGGGTTGAAGTCCGTCCCGCAGAGGATGCCCACGTCGACGAGTTGCTCGTAGGTGAGGTCGTGTTCTTCGAGCGTCGCGTCCAGATCCATCAGTTCGGGATTGCCGGAACTCGTGAGCTGGCGGAGCGTCAGCGGCGCACCGAACAGCAGCGTGTCGTAGTCCTCGCTGCCGACGTAGTCGGCGTCGCCGCGGCGGGCCATGTACGACGCCTGCGCCTCACCTTCGGCGGGCGCTTCGACGTAGGGGACGTCGAGCAGGTCGAGCAACTCTCGGCTGGTTCGCTGGATGACGCTCGTCAGCCGCTGCGTGCGCGCTTCGAGGCGGGCGACCTCGATGTGGTCGCCGCGCTCGCGGGCGTCCTCGAGCAGTTCTTCGGCCTTCTCGCGCTGTTCGCGTCGCTCGGCCACCTCGTCGTCTTTCAGCTCCGTGACGCCGCCGTCGAAGACGAAGACGGGGACGAGGTCGTGCTCGAAGAATTTGGGCAACCCTTGAACGATGCCGACGAGGTTGGCGACTTCCTCGCCGTCGCTCGTGGTGTACACCTCGTCGCGGGTCCACTTGACGGTCGTCGTCAGATACCGGTAGAGCCAGTTGTGCGCGTCGACGGCGACGATTCTCCCGTCGAGGTCGTCGAACGACACCTCGGAGAGCGCCGCCAACTGGCGCAACGCTGCGTTTCCCATCGGCCGTCGTTAGGCGGTCTCGGAGTTAAACGTCCGCCCTTTCGGGCGCGTCGATTCGTTCCGGCGGGTCGGCGTCGACTCTCGATTCGAGAAACGCTCGCTCGTCGTCGCCGAGGTCGCGCGCTCGATAGACGTCCAGTCCGGACTGGTAGCGGCCGCGCTCGCGGTAGTCCGTCTCCTCGCCGCACTCGTCGCCCAACTGGCGCTCCAGCACCAACTCCGCCAACCCGGTCTGCCGACCCGTGTACGCGAACCCGGCTTTGTACAGCGCCTCGTAGGCGAACGGGTTGTTGACCGCGATTCGGAGACGGCGGTACCCTCGACCCGTCGCTCGCTCCGCGAGAAACGCGACGAGTCCCGGTCCGAGTCCGTCGCCGCGGAAATCCTGGCGCACGGTGACGTAACGAATCCAGAGCGTACCGGAGTCCGTTCGGTCCTCGTTGAACGCGACGGCGGCGAGCACGTCGCGGTCGAACTCGTCACCGTCGTCCGCCCCTCGCGCTTCCTCGGCCGATGTCTCGTCGTCGACGCGGACGACCGCTTTCCCCGTGTTCGACATGACGAACTTCCCGGCGTAGCTGAACTGCCGGTAGTCGAGGCGCAGCGTCGGCCCGTCCGCCGGCCAGCCGAGCACGCGGTACTCCATACCGTCCGATTCGCACGCCGCGACAAAGGCCGTGCGGTCCGAGTCGAACTATGCAGTTTGCAGTCGAACAGTGTGGTTCGCAGTCGAACTGCGCGGTCCGCGGTCGACCCGTCCGCTTCGTCGGAAGCGACCGCGAGCGGGACGCCGCGCTGCGACCAGCGTGTCACGCTCTCACGTGCGAAGACGACAAACCGGACAATCATTAGGCCCCATGCGAATCTCCCGATATGGCCACCCAATCGGAATCGTTCTGGGACCAACGAATCGACAGGGGAACGCTGCCCTTGGCCGTCGGCGACCTGCTCGTCATCGGCCTCGTGCTCACGTTCGGCGTCGTCACGCACAACGGCGTCTCTTACCTCACGACCGACACCGTCGGTTGGCTCTCGACGCTCGTACCGTTCTACGTCGGCTGGCTCGTCTGCGCGCCGCTGGTCGGCGCGTACTCCGCCGGCGCGGGCGAGTCCGCGAAGGCGTCGATTCCGCTCGCCGTTCGGTCGTGGGTCCCGGCGGACATCGTCGGGCTCGGCCTCCGCGCCTCACCGTTCTTCGAGGGCGGTGCCGACCCCATCTTCATCGTCATCTCGCTCGTCACCGTCGGCGTCGGCCTCGGCGTCTACCGGTGGCTCGTGTTCAAAGTGCGCTGAAAACAGACTCCCGCTCCGGCGGTCGAGACCGACTCAGGCCGTCGACGCGTTCCGCGAAAGGTACACGCCGACCAGCGACGCGAGTGCGGCGAAGCCGGCGAGCGTGACGAACAGCACGTCCGGCGACGCGTACTCGAGAATCGCGCCCGCGATAGCGCCGCCGAGCGCGCCGACGCCGAAGACGCCGAGGTAGGTGTAACCGTACGAGAGCCCGCGCGTCCCGGCGGGCGTGTACTCCGCGACGGTCGCCTGGTACAGCGGTTGCACGACGAACAGCGCGAAGCCGAGAACCGCGGCGACGACGAGCAGCGGGACGACACCGAGGTTCGCCACCGGGAGGAAGACGAGCGCGAGAATCGCCAGTCCGGCGAACGCGCCGGCGATACCCTTCTCGGGAGCGACGCTGTCGGTCAGTTTCCCGCCCGCGTACTGGCCGAGGACGCCGATCATGAGCAGCCCCGAGTAGATGTAGCGCTCGGGGTTGAGTTGGCTATCTCCGGAGGCCTCCAGGCCGACCGACGCGAGCAAGTCGCCGGGGACCAACGACGAAATCGACACGGGGTCGACGCCCGGCAGTCCCGACAGCAACTGCGGCAGGAACGTGAGAACGCCGCGGTAGTACAGCCCCGAGCACATCACCACGACGAAGACGAAGACGAAACTGCCGGCGAACAGCCGTCTCGACTCGGTGACGAACTCGCCCCACGACTCGACGCCGGCGTCGGCCTTGGAGCCGCCGCCGGACGACTCCGCCGACTGGCGAGCCTCCGGGTCGTCGGACCCGGAGGTTCCCCCGTCGGTCTCGGCCGTCGTACCCCTCACGGCCGCGGTCTCGTCGAACTCGGCGCGGTTGGCGAACAGCGCCGCCAGAAGCGCCGGAACGGCGAGGATGATCGCGACGATGCGCCAGTCGACGAACAAGAGGAGAATCGCGGCGACGAGCGGGCCGAGGCCGATGCCGATGTTTCCGGCCATCCCGTGGTACGCGAAGCCGGTGCCGCGCTCCTCGACGCCCTTACTGATGAGCGCCAGTCCCGCCGGGTGATAGACGCTCGCGGCCGCGCCCCAGCAGAGGAAGGCGGCGGCGATTGCGAGAACGCTCGGCGAGACGCCGAGCACGAAGAACGACACGGACATCCCGAGAAGACAGAGCGTGATGAGGCGGCGCGAGCCGAGTCGGTCGACGAGTACGCCGCCGGGGAGCGCGCCGAGACCGAAGAGGCCGTAACCGGCGGTGACGACCAAGCCGAGCGTCGCCGAGTTCACCGGGAACTGGGCGAGACCGAGATTGATGGTCTCGAACTCGCTCAACCAGATAGTGACGAAGATGGGAACGGACAACTCGTAGGTGTGGACCATCCCGTGTGCGAGCATCACGAGCGCCACGATCGAACGGTCGTTACGGTTCACGGTGGTGATTCTGACGACGGAACGGTTTAACTCACCGATGGGGGCAAACCGGACGAAACCCCGGCCGACGCGCGCTACCGAAGGAGAATAGCGGAGTCGTCACACGGACGCTGCAAGCTACCTTTGAGATACCTACACACGCTAGGATTTCACGATAGCCGCCGATATCGGCCGCCTCGAAGCTCGAAACGCGGCTCTCTTCAGAGCAGTTCTCCCGGTCGACGAAACCGCGGAGCGAACTCGTATTCTCATAAGTTATAGAAATCTCACCCACTGATTTTCTGGTGGTTGCCGTTTGGTCACAGGAAAGAATTATATATCCCCCATGCATACTTTGTAATACATTATGACCGGATACTACGACTACGTTCTCGGGCTTATTCCTCTGGTGTTGTTCGGAGTCACTGCAATACTCACCATCACCGGCGTCGGTCTCACGACCGCCGTCCCGATTGCGGCGATGGGTTCGGTCGGCATCATGGGTCACGCGCTGTTCGTCAACGGTCCGGTGGAGAGTCAGCCCGGTGCCGTTTCGCAGAACGCCCAGAGCCAGCAACTCAACGCCGACTGAGTCTGCTCCCGACCATCCTCTCTCTTCTCCATCCTCTCTCCCCTCTCTTCTCCATCCTCTCTCCCCTCTCTTCTCCATCCTCTCTCCCCTCTCTTCTCCACCCTCTCTCTTCTCGGGGTCGCGTTCTCCCGTCATTTCTTCGCCTCCTCGGCGAGCTCTCGTCTTTCTGTCCGACGCCCTCACGGTTTTAGGTCCCGCGTCCGTCTCGTCGGGTATGACAGACGCGTTGTTTCTCACGAGCGAGGACGTCGCCGGACTCGCAACGCCCGCAGAGTACGTCGACGCAGTGCGAGAGGGGTATCGGCAACGCGGCGAGGGCGCGCCGGCCGAGCCCCGGACCAAACTCGTCAACGGCGACCCGCCGGGGATGTTCACCACCTACGCCGCCGTCCTCCCCGAGACGGGCGCGATGGGCGGCTACATGTACGCGGCGGGCTTCGGCGAGCGCGACGCCTGGTTCATGACACCGCTTTTCGACGCCGAGTCGGGGGAACCGCTCGCGTTGCTCGACGGCGCGAGCATGAACCCCTTCAAGACGGGTGCGGCGGGCGGCGTCGCCGTCGACGCCCTCGCCCGCGAGGACGCCGAGTCGGTCGCCATCATCGGCAGCGGTGCCCAGGCCCGCGGCCAGTTGCGCGCGACGGCCGCGGTCCGCGACCTCGACACCGTCTGGGTGTACTCGCCGACGAAGGAGAACCGCGAGTCGTTCGCCGGGGAGATGGACCGACTGCTGGACGCGAGCGTCGCCGCCGTCGCCTCCAGCGCCGCCGCCGTCGAGGGTGCGGACGTCGTCGTCACCGCGACGAACGCCTCTGAACCGGTGTTCGACGGCGACCTGCTCGAACCGGGGACTCACGTCACGGCGATGGGCCAGTACAACGCCGACAAACGAGAGGTCGACACGACGACGATAGAGCGCGCGAAGTACGTCCCCGACCTCCGAGCGCGCGCGACCAGAGACGCCGGGGCGTTCCTCCACGCGATGGAGGAGGGCGTCGTCACCGAGGAGGACATCTACGCCGAACTCGGTGACGTGGTCGCCGGCGAGGTGCCGGGACGCGAGAACGACGAGGAGATCACGCTGTTCGACAGCGGCGGTACCGGTATCGAGACGGTCGCCGCGGCGTACATGCTGTACGAGAAGGCGCGCGACGACGGGCTCGGAACGTCCATCGGCCTCGCGCCCGCCAGCGAGGCGCTCACCGGCGAGTGAGCGGGCTCCGTTTCGGCCCGCCGCCGGTTAGAGTTAGATGGTCGCTCGGGAGATGCGGAACAGCCCATCGAGCGCACGGGGAAACGCCGCTAACGCGAGCAAGACGAAGACGACCGGGGCGAAGACGCCCAGCCAGCCAACGCCGGTACGGAGGTAGAGTTCGGTACCGAGAAGCGTCCCGGCGGCGACGGCGCCGCCGTAGTACGCCGACCGAATCGGCATCGTCCGAACCTGACCGACGCGCGGCCACGCGCCGACGTCGAGATACCGTCCCCGGAAACTGCCGACGGCGACGACGGCGATCGAAAGCGAGGCCAGCGCCGCTGCCGACACCGGCCCCGCGGGCCGAACGCCCAGCAGGAGCACGAGCACCGGTAGCGTGAGGAACGACACCTCCATCGCCGCGAAGAAGACGAAGCCGAGCCACCGCTCGAACCGGTCGGTCGTCGTCCGTCCGTCCCGTCTGCGGCGCGCCACGGACGGAGGTAGGATTCGACGGGCAAAAGCGTCATCCCCGAGACGTGACGGTCTCTCACGGGTGAATGCGTCGACCGCAGGCGGAGAAACGACGGCCCGGAGCGCTATTCGAGCCGGTAGCGGAGCAGCGCCGCGACGCCGCCGAGGTTCTTCAACTGCTGGCCGGGTTGGAACTCCGCCGAGAACACCGTGACCTCGCCGCCCTTCTGTTCGACGGTCTCGATTATCTCGTTGACGTCCCGCTCCCAGTCGCCGCGGCCCTGCCGCTCGTCGCGCAGGCGGGAGTCCAGTATCAACAGCTCCTCTATCGCGCCGAACTCCGCGGCCTGTGCCACCTGCTCGACGCCGTAGGCGGCCTTCGCGCCCTCTGCGATGCGCTCCATCAGGTCGTCGATGCGCTCGGCCTCGCGGGCGATGCGCGTCTCCTTCTGCACGTCGTCGACCGCCCCGCGTTTCAGCACCTCGTGGACGCCGCGGTCGCCGACGCTCGCGGTGTCGACGGTCGTCAGCTTCTCGGCCACCTCGGGGTAGTTGTCGGCGATGTGGTCGCGGGCGTCCTGCTTCGTGAAGCCCGGGCCGGCCAGAATCACGGTGTCGGCGTCGACGTGCGACAGCGCGGAGCCCAGTTCGTCGAACAGCTCGCTCCGCGGGCGGGCGTACTCGCCCTTCCCCGTCGGCGCGGTGAACGACGCGTACTCCTCGGTGCCGTACTGCGCGACGGTGTGGATGTACGCCTCGCCCTCCTCGACGGTGGCGATGACCACGTCGGGGTTCTCGGTGGCTCGTTCGGCCTCCTCGATGCGGTCTATCTGGTCGGGCTTGAAGTGTTTCTCGACGGTTATCTCGCCGCGCTCCTCGACGTTGAGCGTGTGGTGGTGGCCGAGTTGGTCCTCGCGGGAACAGCCGACGATGACGCCGCCGACCCGGAGACGGTTGGCGAAGCGGGCGAACTCCACGTCGTCGACTTCGATGGTGACGTTGAGGTGCTCGCGCTCGCCGCCGGTGTCGCGCATCTGGTCGTCGGCCCGCTGGATGCGCCGGGTCGTGTCGCCCGAGACGCGGTCGCCGGGCTCGAGTACGTACGAGAGGTGCCAGAGGTCGTCGACGTTCTCGGGGACGAGCGTGATGCGCTCGCGCCCCTCCTCGCCGCGACCACGGCCTGCGATTCGCATGTTCGAATCTCGCCCTCGGGGGTTAAGGTGGCTTTGCATCGTCGCAGTCGCGGCCGCGTGCGACCGTGACAGCCGACGACGTGCAGAAGGAGACGCGCAACGAACCCTTATGAGGGATAACGGGACCACACCGTCCCGTGCGTCGAAACCTGACTGCGGGTCGCTCCGAGCAACCATCGGAGCGGGGTCGAAGCCGTCGCGTGGTCGCCGCCCGCAGACCGAGACGACGACCGCCAGTTCGCCAGTCAGTCGCGGTAGCCGTGCGTCAACCCGCCTCTGTCCGCCCCGCCGGGACGTTCTCTCCCGCCGGGACGCTCTCGCCGAGAACGCGGCCGACCAGCGCCGCCGCCGCGACTTCCGCGTAGAACAACAGGAAGAAGCCGACGAAGCGGGGAACCGACCGAGGTGCGCCCAACGACGACAGCACCGCAGCGACGCTCAGGAGGCCGGCGGCGGCGACGACGGCGACGAAGTAGCGCGCGTCGGTCGCCGTCGTCCGAAGCAGAGACCGGTCGAACGCGGCTCGCACCCGACGCTCACGCGCGTACCCGGCAAGCGCCGCCGGGAGGAGGTACGCGACACCGAGCGCCGCGAGCAGCGCCGCCGTCGACCCGGCGAGGACGGCGATACTGGCCGTTCCGGCCAACGTCTCCGGCGAGAGTTCGCTCGCTCCACCGAGGGTTACGAGCAGCACGACGAGCGGACCTGCTACGTAGCAGAGAATCACCAGCGTCGCCTTCACCCCGTCGACGACGAGTGCGCGCCAGTCCCCGAATCCCGGCGGCGTCCCGTCTCTGAACGCCGCGGGACCGTCGCCGACGTGGTCGAGCACCCGAACGAGGTAGCCGAACACCAGAATCAGCGGCACGAGCGGGACGAACGCGGTGACGACGTGGAGACCGCCGCCGACGATTATCCGCTCTGCTGCGCCGTCGCCGCCGAGCGGATACCGAAGCGACTCCCGTAGCATCGGTGGGTCGTTTTCGAGCGAGTCGCTTCACGGTATCGCTCCGCGTCGCTGGAGTGCGACACCCCCGGACTCGTCGTCGCCGAACGGCCTCCGTCTACTCGGTCGTCTCGTCAGCCGTCAGCGCGTCGTCGGTCGTCAGCGCGTCGTCGGTCGATTCCCGTGGAGACGTTCTCTCGGCGTCGTCCGGGTTGTCGACCGGAACGGTGACTTCGAGACGATCCCCGGTGTAGGCAACGCTTCGCCCGACCTGGACCGCCGCCGTCGCTTCGGGTTCGCGTCGGGGCGTCTCGGGTTTCGGCCTCCCGCCGTCGAGTTCGGTCGCCAGGGCCGTCCGCGCGGCCCGACCGTACACCGAATACACGACGGTCTGGAGGTAGAAAACGGCGACCACGCCGACGAGAAACAGCGACAGCGGGAGGCCGACGAAGACGACGACCGACAGCAGTCCGCTCGCCAGCAGCCACCCGGTTGCGTACTCCCGGTCGACGAGGACGCGGCCGACGGTCCGCGGCGAGAACGCCGCGCCGAGCCGCCCCGTCGCTGCGTAGCTCACGAGCGCAGCCGGGTACAGGTACGCGAAGAGTGGCAGGTAGAGCACGCTGACGACCGCCGAGAGCGCCGCCGAGATGGCGATCAAACTTCCGCCAGCGTCTCCCCCGACGCCACGTAGCTGAACTGGTATCGCCGTCGCTGCGACGAGGAGCCACAGCGTGACGACCGGCAGCAAGTAGACGAATGCGACGACGTACGACCGGACTCCGTCCCGAACGAGTCCGCTCCACTGCACGAACGACGGCGCGGCGTCTCGTCTCTCGAATCCCGCTTGCATCGTCCGGACGTAGTAGCCCCGAAGCAACAGCGACGGTAGAACTGCGAGCGGGAGCGCGAGGACGGAAAGCGGCACGGTAGCGACCGCCGCCAGCCAGCCGAGCGGAAAGGCGAGAGCCAGAAGCGAGAGAAACCCACCGAAGAACAGCGTCTGAATCGCGTCGGCGGTTCGGGCCGGTGCGTTCAGCGCGTCGCGGAACATCTACTCGCACAGTCGAACCGTCGACACATAACCGTACCTCCGACGCGGTCCGTCAGAAAAAATCAAGTCGGTCGCCGGCGGCGCTCAGATGGCGGCGCGCTCGTCGGATATCTCGCCGTCGGACAGTTCACCGTCGGACAGCTCCACGGGGTGCATCTCACCCCAGGCGCGGCCGATGATGTAGTAGCCGGCGACGGCGGCGTAGAACGTGACGAACACGCCGACGACGGTGCCGAGCACCGGAACGAAGTTCAACGCGCCCGCGACGAGGCCGGCGGCGAGGAAGACGACGACCGCCGTCACCCACGCCGTCGCGTAGGTTCCGGAGGTGAGCGTCGAGCGGAGCGTTCCGGTGTCGAACGCGGCACCCATCCGGCCGGTCTCGGCGTAGTTCGCCAGTCCGGCGGGCAGCGCGTAGGCGACGGCCAACCCCGTCACGAAGACGAGGAGCGCGCCGACGAGACCGAAGAGACCGCTGACGACGCCGACGTTCCCGCCGTTGGCCGTCAGGCCGGCGAGCACCGCGAACACGACGGCCAGGACCACGGGGACGAGGCCGTACGCGAGGGCGATAGCGAACCCTTTCAGCCCGTCGACGCCCATCTCACCCCACTCGTCGAACGCGGGCGGTTCCTCGTCGCCGCGCATAGAACTGCGGACGACGCGGAGCAGATAGCCGATGACGAGGAACGTCGGGACGACGAGGAAGCCGAGCAGACTGAGGATTCCGCCGATGAGGACGTTCTTCGCCCAGTCGTCGCTGTTTCGCACGTACGAGAGTGATTCGGTAAGCATGATGTTCTCCGAGAACCCCCGCGAGTCGCTCGGGCGTTCGTGACGAACGCGACGCTCCTCGTGTAGTTCTCAGCCTCTTGATACTCCTCGTGAGGATATATCTCTTTCTCCGTGGAAAACGGATTGTCCGGGGTTCGGGACGGTTTCCCTCCCCTTTACTCGACTATCTCGCTGCCGCCCGGCGGGAGGAACTCCTGAATCTTATCCGCGCTCGCAACTTTACGGACGAACGACTGGTCGGCGAACCGCTTGCGGAGTTCGCGGTAGCACATCTGCGCCATGTCGTTCTGCGCGTAGCGACCCGGTCGGACCCGAATCGACGTTTCGGCCTGCGGTTCGATGGCCGACGGCGGTCCGCCGACGACGCGCGTCTCGGGTTCGCAGGCGATGCCGACGGCGACTTCGGCTTTCACGTCGCGGTAGTACGTCCGGTCGCCGCGAATCACGAACGACCCCTTCTCGACGTACTCGCCGCTCTCGGGCGTCTTCGACACCTGGTCGTGCGTCACCATGTACGCGTCCTCGGCGAAGCGCCCCTCCTTCCAGACGGAGGCGTAGGAGACGGCGAACTGCGCGGCCTCCTCCCTGCTCCGCTCGGGTATCTCCACGTCGCGGGCGGGCTCGCTCGGGCCGGTCGCTTTCAGAATCGTCACCGGGCCGCCGCGGGCCTGCGTGTGGAAGAAGAGGTCCCCTTTGCCGAGATACTTCTTCACCAGCTCCTCGTTCTGGTCGGCGTTGCGCCCGCCGATGACGAGGAAGTCGTCGCTGGTGCGGAACCAGCGGAACCGCTCGAACCAGTGGTCCTGCTGGCGAATCGGCACCGACTCCCGTGAGAGCCAATCTATCTCCTCGCGTTCGTCGTCCTCGTCGTCGTCGGCCGCTTCGTCCTCGTCGTCGGCCTCCCACTCCTCGCGGCGTTTTTCGAGCGCCTCCAGCTGTTCGCGGGTGTTCTCGATGGCTTCGAGCGCGCCCTCCTTCTTCTCCTCGACGCGCTTTGCCTCCTTGTACAGCCGGTCGGCGTTCTTCTCGACGCCCATCGACACGTCGAGCGTCACCGTCGTGTCGTCGAGTGCGACGGTGACGGTGCCGTTCGCGCCGTCGACGCCGCGGACGGCCTCGGCCGCGTCGATTCCCTGTTCCTTCCCCTCCTCGAACTTCTCGCCGATCTCGTCCCACGGAACGCCCTGCTCGCGCGCGCCGCGTATCGTCGTCAGAATCTCGTTCACGAGGTCGTAGCGCGCGTACACCTGTTCGGCGCGCTCGCGTTCCTCCTGCGCCTGCTCGTCGAAGCCGCTGATAGCGCCCTCCTGCTGTTCGACGATGCGCTTTTTCTTCTCTATCTCCTCTTCGAAGTCGGGTCTGCCGGTGTCGCCGGCGGCCCCGCTCCCGCCGCTCCCGTCGTCGTCGCTGCGGTCGAGGCGGTAGAAGTACTCGTCGAGCGCCTCGTTGAACGAGTCGTACGCCTCGGCGTCCAACCCTTCGGATTCGTGCTCTTCGAGCGAGAAGGGGGTCACGTCGACGACGGCGTCGTCTTCGAGGTAGACGCGCGGGTCGAACTCCCCCTGGGTGAGTTGGTCTCGAAGTCGGCCGAGCGCGTCGTACAGTTTCTCGTACTGCTCGTCGCCCGCGTCGGCGATGTCGAGCGTCTTCTCGACGCCCGCGCGACTGCACACCTCCTCGGCGTAGAGGCCGCCGAGGTTGAGCTGCGTCGCGAGCGTCCGCACGACGTCGGTGTCGGAGTCGTCCATCTTGTGCGCGAACGCCTCGTAGCGCACGTCGAGGGGGTTCACCCGCGAGTTCGGGAACTCGTACTGACTCCCCGGCGCGACGGTCCGCGATTTGAGCCGCACCGTCGAGAGGCTGCTCACCACTTCGCGGTTCTCGTCCAGGACGGCGACGTTTCCTTGACCGAACAGTTCCGCGACGATCTCCGTGTCGGCGTCCGGTCGCTCGAAGCGGAAGACGAGAATCCGGTCGAACTCGAACTGCTCGACGCCGGCGAAGTCCGCGCCCGACAGGCGGTTGCGGAGCATCTTCGCGAAGTTCGGTGGGCGGCCGGGGGCGTCCGGCACGTGCTCTGCGGCGGCGACGTGCGCGCGCTTGACGTCGCCGACTTCCACGAGCAGCTCGACGCGGCCGCGGTCGAAATCCCGCATCTTGAGGCGCAGGAGGTCGTCGCCGTACAGGTAGGCCTTGTCGACCTTCGCGCCCTCGTATCGGCGCAGCTCGGTGACGAGCGCGGCGAGGTCGATGCTCGAAAGCTCCCGCTTTGGGTCCATGTCGTTCGGTTCCCGCGGCGGCAAAAAAGGCGTGTCGTTCCCGCGACCGCTCGTCGGCGTCTATTCGGTCGTCCCGAAGAACAGCTCGAAGTCGCGGTTACCGAGCTCGTCGACGATCTCCTGCGGCGGTTCGAGGTAGCCGGAGGCGAAGGCGGTGTAGCTGACGCCACCGTCGAGTGCGACGGGAACGCTCGCTACCACGTCGCCGTCGTTGCTCGGCGTCGCGGCGCGAATCTGCAGGGTGTACTCGGTCGCCGGCACCGGCAGCGGGTCGCTCGCGTTACCGAAACTGAGCCCGTCGATGAGCGTCAGTTCGGCCTGGTCCTCGTCGGTGAACCGGAGTTGGCTCTCCGGAATACCCATCACCAGCTCCGGCGGGAGCATCCGTAGCTGCCGGTTGAGCTGTTCGTCCTCGACGACGGCCGTCACGTCGACCGGTGGCGCGTCGGGCGCCGCGTGCACTGCTTGCGCGACCGCTAACGCCTGTCCCGCCTGACCGTGGATGACCGGCGTCCGCGTAACGAGCGGCTGGATGCTTCCGTCGCTCACCTGCCCGATGGCAGCCAGCGAGTAGTTACCCTTCTCGAGTGAGACCTCCTGGTCTATCACCGCTTGGTCTTCGCCGGCACCCGCGGGGGCGATGGCGATCTGGTACGTCCCGGCCGGGACCGACAGGTACGGACTGACGTCCTGGAACTCCAGACCTTCGACCGCGGCGTCGCCGTCTATGTAGACGTCGACGGCTGGCGCGTCTGGCGACGCGTGGACCGCCCTCGCCCGGACGGTTTGCTGCTGCTGTGCGGCGACGGTTTGGGACCCCGCTCCCAACGCTAGTGCGCTCCCCCCGAGAACTTTCAGTGCTGTTCGACGTGACGTGTCTATCATTTCGAGTTTCCTCCATGCAGTATCTGGTGTTCTACCATCAAAAGTCTCTACTACTTCAAAAATTTTGGAAATTGTGGCGAACAAATTGGTTCATTTGGCAGTTCTTCCGCAGTGACGTACAATAATCGACAACGGTATCTCAGAGAAGTGGCACGGTCCGTTCGCGAGACGGTCTCGTCCGCGTGCGGCCGTCCGTCTCCGCTCCTCCTCGGCCCGTTCGCTCGTTTCACTCGCTCACGGAGCGGCGTCGAGGACAGCTACAGCCGCTTGCTGACGTACGGACCGTCCTGGTGGTAGCCCATCTTCTCGCGGTAGTACTGCCGGACGCCGATGCCACGACGACCTTTTGCGCTACGGGCCGCAAGCGGCCCTCGGCAAAAGCTCGGCCAAAAGCGCTCGTCGGTCACTCCGACGCCGGTGGCGTCTCCGCTCCTCCTCGACCCGTTCGCTCGTTTCACTCGCTCACGGAGCGGTGACGAGGACAGCTACAGCCGCTTGCTGACGTACGGTCCGTCCTGATGGTAGCCCATCTTCTCGCGGTAGTACTGCCGGACGCCGATGCCGGAGATGACCGAAATCTTCTCGAATCCGGCGTCTGTGGCGATATCCTCGGCCTCTCTCAACAGCTTCTTCCCGTAGCCCTTGTGCTGCCATTCGCCCTCCGCACCGATGCCCGCCTCGCTCCCGTAGACGTGGAGTTCGCGGACGAGCGCCGCGTCTTCGAGTTCGCGACGCACCGGGTCGCGCGCGGAGAGTTCCGCGCCGCCGTCGGGGGCGGCGTGCGAGTACGACGGGAAGCGGAGCCGACAGAAGCCGACGAGTAAGTCCTGTTCGGTGTCCTCGAAACTGATGAACTTCTCGACGCCGCCGCCGGCTTCGTACGTCATCACGTCGAGTTCCACGTCCTCCGGGTTGGGGTTCGCCTCGTTCATCCCCACCTCGCGGGCGCGGATGTCGCGGAGTTCGATTCCTCGCTCTTCGGCGCGCTGTTCGGCCAACTGACGCAGGTTCGACTTCCAGACCCCGGCGTCGATGAAGTCCGCGGGGATGTCGCGCTGGACGCGCTGGAGGCGCGTGTACTTCGGAATCTTCCCCATCGCCTCGGCGACGATGTCGGCGGCCTCCTCGTTCGTCAGCGGGTCGAAGTCGTCGCGCCGCCACCAGTCGTAGATGCGCGTCCCGCGGACCACGAGCGTCGGGTAGATTTTGAGGTAGTCGGGTCGCCACTGCGGGTTCTCGAACAGCTGGCGGAAGTCCTCGATGCACATCTCGCGGGTCATCCCCGGCTGACCGGGCATCATGTGGAAGCCGACCTTGAACGCCGCGTCGCGGAGGCGGCGGTTGGCGTCGATGGAGGCCTGATTGCCGTGGCCGCGGTGCATCTCGCGGTTGATGCGCTCGTACGTCGTCTGGACGCCGACTTCCACCTTCGTCGCGCCCAGGTCGAGCATTCTGTCTATCTGCTCGGGGTCGCACCAGTCGGGTTTGGTCTCGAACGTCGTCCCGATGTTCCGGATGTCTCCGGTTTCGTTCTCGGCGATGACGTCCTCCAGGTAGCGGAACTCGACCTCGTCGGGGTCGGGCTTGAACGACTGGTCCTCGGCGGGCGCCGGCTCTTCGTCGAGGTCGTAGTCGTTCATCGCCTCCAGCGCGCGCTTGACGAACCACTCCTGGTAGTCGTGGCTCCGCGCAGTCATCGTCCCGCCCATCAGGATGAGTTCGACCTTGTCGACGGGGTGGCCGATGTGCCGGAGCTGTTCGAGCCGGAGCGTCACCTGCCCGTACGGGTCGTAGTCGTTCTGCACCCCGCGGGCGGCGGCGGGTTCGTGGCCGGTGTAGCTCTGCGAGGAGGAGAACTCCGACGCCGGCCCGCCGGGGCAGTACAGACACTTCCCGTGCGGGCACATCTCGGGAGACGTCATGATGGCGACCGGCGAGACGCCCGACGCCGTCCGCACGGGTTTCCGGCGGACGACCTCCTTCACGTCGTCGCGGTGCTCGTCGGGCGCGTGTTCGAGAATCTCGGCGTTCTTCGGCACCTTCGGCGAGGAGAACTCCGAGCAGACGCTCAGCTTCTCGGATTCGAGGTCGTCGCGGTCGATCTCGCCGTCGACGATGCGTCGGGCGAGTTCGGCACACGCCTCGCGGAACGCTTCGGGTTCCTCTTCGGAGGCGTCGGGGCTGTCGGTACTCATCGCGTCGGTGGGACCTCCGCGTGGGCGACGAGTCGATTCATTACCTCCGTGTCGTCGGTTTTCGGGGTTAAGGGTGTCGCTCCCGGGGGCGACGGTCGAGCGTCGAGCGCAGAGTGCCGAGCGTCGACGGCCGCGGGCGTCAGGCGACCCGCACCGCGACGACGGTCCCCGTCGCCGTCACCTCGCCCTCGGGGCCGAGTTCGCTCCGGATACGCATCCGCCGACCCACGTCGCCGTCGACCCACGCGCGGAGACGAATCGGTCGGTCCAGCGGCGTCGGTCGCCGATACTCGACGCGCAACTCGGCGGTGACGTAGGCGACGTGCGGGTCGCTGTCGAGCGGTATCCCCTCGGCCTGTGCCGCGAACGTCATCGCGGTCCATATCGAGTGGCAGTCGAGCAGCGAGGCGACGTAGCCGCCGTACATCACGTTCGGCGCACCCGCGTTGTACCGAGCGTCGGGGTCGACCGTTGCCACCAGCGACTCGCCGTCGTCGCTCAGATAGCTGTGCAGGTGGTGGCCGTGCGGGTTCGCCGGGCCGCAGCCGTAGCAGGTCAACTCCGGCCACGACGACTGGACGGGGATGTCGGCGGCGGTGAACGGCGGAGAACCGTCCTCGCGTCGTTTGGCGGCCATTTCAGCGCGCCTCCGACGCGGTGACGGCCTCGTCGACGACCGCCTCGTCGGCCGCATCGTCGACGACGCGGCCGGTCAGCACCGCGAGCGCAACGGCGCAAACGAGCGACGCGACGCCCGCAGCCAGAAGCAACGTCGCGTAGCCGGCCGCGACGGCGACGCCGGCGAAGACGACGGGTCCGGCGGCGCGCCCGAGGAACGTGGCGCTGTTGCGCAGACTGAGCGCACCGGCGCGGAAGTGCGTCGGGACGAGCCGACTCACCTCGGCGTCGACGGAGGGGAGGACGAGCCCCGCACTCGCGCCGACGAACAGCACGCCGACGCCGACGACGAGCACGCCCGAAACCGCCGACGCGGGGCCGAGGCCAGTAGCGCCCCACGCGATGACGAGGCCGACGGCCGCGCAGGCGAAGCCGGCGGCCACGAGCGTCCCGTTGGAGGCGTGCGCCGCGAACCGGCCGTTGGCCGCCGAGACGCCGACGGCGACCACCTCCGCCGCGGTCAGCGTCAGCCCGACGAGAAGCGGCGTGAGCGCGAACGTTCCCGTCAGGAGAAACGGCAGCGTCGTCAGCACCGCGCCGAAGAAGAGGAACTCCGCGGCGAACGTCGCGACGTAGTACACGACGGTTCCGGAGGCGACGAGCGACGCCGCGACGCCGCGAAGGTACCGGACTGGTCCCTCGTCCTCGGGTTCAGTGTCGTGTTCGAGATCGGCGAGGGCGAACCACGCGACGACCGCAAGCGGCACGGCCAGCAGGTAGGCGAGAAACGGGACGTTCCAGCCGTAGGCGACGAGCGCGCCGCCGACGATGGGAAACGCCGCCGCGCCCGCCGACAGCAACGCCGTGTTCGCGCCGAGGACGGCGTTGCGCTGGACGCCGTCGAACGCGTCGCCGATGATGGTGACGGTCGTGATGAACACCCCCGCCGCCGCGGTCCCGCCGACGAGGCGGAGCGCGAGCACCGTCGCGAAGTCGGCGGCGACGTACACCGCGCCGCCGGAGAGACCGAAGACCAGGAGGCTCACGACGAGCACGCGCCGCCGGCCGATTCGGTCGGCGAGCATCCCGATGAACGGCGAGAGGACGATGCCCGTCAGGAAGTACGCGGTGATGAGCAGGCTCGCCGCGGCGTCCGTCACGCCGAAGACGTCTCTGATGACCGGCAGCGCCGGACTGACCAAGGGGACGCCCAGCGGCGCGAGCAGCGTGCTCGCGAGGACGACCTGGACGACCGGCGAGCGCCACGGGACCGACGCCTTTTCCGTGGAAGCCGTCGCGCTCATCTCAGGCCTCCAGGCGGTAGAACCGCCAGAACTCGTTCTCGATCGGCAGCACCTCGAACGTCCCGAAGCCCGCCTCCTCGGCGTAGCCGCGGAGCGTCTCGGTTCGCATCACGGTCCCCGTCGCGGCCGAGTGCTCGCCGACGCGCCCGACGGGCAGGCAGTGGAAGACGCTGCAGCCGTAGAGGAACTGCTCCATCTCGCCCGCGTCGGCGCTGAACTCGTCGCCGACGCGTTCGTCCATCACGACGACGACGCCGTCGCCGTTGGCGAGGCGGCGCATCGTCGCCAGCGCGCCGACCGGGTCGGCCATGTCGTGGACGCATTCGAAGGCGGTGACGAGGTCGTACGTGCCTTCTAACTCCGGGTCGCTGGCGTCGCGCACCTCGAACGTGACGCGGTCCGCGACGCCGTACGCCTCGGCGTTCCGTCTCGCCGCGTCGATAGACGCCTCGTCGAGGTCGTAGCCGTCGACTCTGACGTTCGGGTACGCCTGCGCGATACCGACGCTTGACCACCCGTGGCCGCAGCCGATGTCGGCGACGCGGGCGGGCGTCTCCGAGGAGAGTCGCTCGTGAACGTCGGGGATGCTCGGTAGCCACTCTTCGCCGAGCAGGTAGAGGAACGCCGGGCGGTTCATCGCCGCCTGCCCCTCGTGGAGGTCAGCCCCGTAGTCGGCGAAGGCGACGCCCTCGCCGGTGCGGTAGGCGTCGACGACATCCTCTAAGGGACCGACGAGGCCGGCGGCCGCCTGCGCCAGCGGCGCGAGGTAGTAGAGGCTGTCGGCGTCGACGAGAACGGGTTCGTGCGCTTCGGGGAGCGAGTAGCGTCGCTCGTCCGCCGGGGCGCGCTCGTCGTCGACGGCGAGGACGTTCGAGACGGTCTGGTGTTCGAGCCACTCGCGGACGTACCGCTCGTCGGTTCCGGTGCGCGCGGCGAGTTCGGCGGACGTCTGCGCTCCCGCAGCCGCGAGCGCGTCGTACAGTTCGAGTCGCGTTCCGAGGTAGACGCTGAACAGCGTGAGGGCCGCGTTCGTGCCGGCGAACAGTTCCTCGGCGAGCGCTTCGGTCCGGTCGGTCGGGGTCGGTGTCGTCGTGTCGGCTGTCTCTGCCATAGAGAATCGGAGGCGACCGACCCTGCTATAGTTAATTTCTGAGAGTAATACTCCGAGAAGCGACGTGTCTCGACCCCTGAGACAAGGGTTATGGCGTGACACGGCCTCCGATTCTGTGAGGGCACCTCACGGGGGAGACAATGAACGGAACATCGCTATTCGAGGAGCTACTCCAGCAGTCGTACGCGCTCCGGCGGGACTCGCTGGAGCGAGAGACCGGACGCCGACGACTGGAGACGGACGAACTGCTGGACGTGCTCCGACACCGGGAACTTCTGGAACTGCTCATCGAGGGGCCGTCGGACAGGCGGGACATCCAGACGCAGTTGGGCGTCTCGCGCGCGACCAGCCACCGATTCACGCGTTGGCTCGAACAACAGGGGTTGGCCGAGCGTCGCGACGGCCTTTGGGGTCTCACCGGGCACGGGGAGACGGTCGCCGAGGAGGTGCTTCGCTTCGAGCGGAACCTCCGCGCGGCGGCCCGACTCGAACCGCTCTTGGAGTGTATCTGCCCCGACCACAAGGAGTTCATCATCGAACCGTTCGCCGACGCCGTCGTGACGACGCCGACGCCCGAGGACCCCTACAAACCCGTCGAACGGTTCCTCTCACTCCTGGAGAACAGCAACACCTTCCGCGGGTTCAACACGACGCACATGGTCCCGCCGGGCGTCGGGCGATTCTACGCCTCGCTGTTCGACGACACCGAGACCGAGTTAATCTACCTCCCCGTCGTCGTCGAGACGCTCCGCTCGACGCACCCCGAGCAGGTCGCCGACGCCATCGGACACGGACACCTCGCGTTGCGGACCCGCGAGGCGCTCCCGTACGGCCTCGCCATCTTCGACGGCCGCGTCGGTATCGGCGGTTACGACGACGAGACCGGGACGATGCGCGTCTTCGTCGACACCGACGACGGTATCGCCCGCGAGTGGGCGCGCCGCGTCTTCGAGGCGTACCGCCGCGACTCGGTACCGCTGGAATCGACGGTCGAGACGTGACGGCGCGACCGCTGTCGAACGCGGCTGGTGCGGCGAGAAAGGAGCGGTGAGAAGAGAGACGGAGACGAGAGGGGGAGAGACAGAGACGAGAGAAGGTGCGTTTCGACCCCGTCTACGCCAGTTGCTCGGCGACGGCTTCGACGACGGCTTCCTTCACCTGTTCGCGGCGACCCGAGAGGAACTCGATGCGGCCCTCGCGGATGCCGACGGCCGTGATTCCGGCCTCGGGGGCGCGTTCGCGCGCGGCCTCGGCGACCGCTCGGAGGTCCACGTCGGCGGTGCTGCGGAGGTAGAGTTCGTCCATGGCGACGCCGACGGTGACGAATTTCTCGCCCTCGCGCTCGCGGCGGTGGAGTTCGTCGAGAAGCAGCGCCGTCGGTGGGAAGTCGAAGCGGTGGGTGTACGCGTCCGTGTCGAGGACGGCGAACTGCACGCCCTCAGCCTCGCGGGATTCGAGGTTCGCCTTCGCCGTCTCGACTTCCGCGTCGAGTTTCAGGCGGAACTGCTCGGAGACGTGGCTGGCGAGGTTACCCGCGTTCTCGCCCTCGCCGTCGGGCGTGACGCCGTTGTCGAACAGCAGGTCCGTGATGAGTTCGCGCTTGTCCTCGTAGGACTGGTAGTACGCCTCCAGCGCGACGGCCTCGCGGAGTTCGCGGACGTACGTCTCGTCGTAGCCCGCGTCCGTCGCGGCGTCGAGGTACGCCTGCGGGGCGTCCTCCCAGTAGCTCACCGCGGGGAGGTGGCGCAGGTCGTCGCGCACGTCGTCGTTGACGGCGGCGGCGAGGTTGGCGACGAGCGCGCCCGTCGAGAGGTCCGACGCGTCGGCGTCGGCGAGCACCGGCGAGACGAGCACGTCGGTGGACTCCTCTATCTCGGCGTCGACGGCGGCGGCGTCGGCGACGACGCGCTTGGCGCCGTAGATGCTCAGCAGGTCGAGTCCGTCGCTGGATTCGACCGTCGAACCCGTGCCGACGAGGAGGACGAGCGGCAGTTTCTCGCCGTGTCGGTCGCGGTCCTGCAGCATCCGAGTCACGTCGTTGGTCGCGGCGTCCATGCCGTAGACGGCCTCTTCGAGCGGGCGTCGGTCGAAGTAGTGGTACTCGGCGTCGGATTTGGCGTGCTCCTCGCGGATGAGCGGGAGCACGGCGCGCTCGACGGCCGCGCCGGCGACGTAGCCGTCGGCGGTGGCGGTGTGGCGGACGATGATGGGGCGGGACTCGAAGACGGCGCGGCGAATCTCCTCGGCGGCGTCCTGCAACTGGGTGCCGACCGCGGCGATGGCGTCGTGGTCGGCGAGCGGCGTCACGTCGTCGGGGCGCGCGCGGCCGCGGAGCGCGTCGTCGAGGCGGGACTGGACCGTCTCGGCGTCGTCGCCCTCGAGGGAGACGAGCGCCTCGGTTTCGACCTGAATCTCGTTGTGGCGGAGTTCGACCTCGCCGTCGAGGCGAACGACCGACCCGACGTCGACCTCGGGGTAGGCGCGGACGCCCGCCTCGACGAACGCGGCGGCGTCGACGACGCCCGTCTCGTCGCGGACCTCGAAGACGGTCGGTCCGCCGGTCTGCTGGGCGCTGACGACCTCGCCCTCGATGCGGACGGTCTGGCCGACGCGGTCACTCAGCGTGCCGATCTCGACCCGTTCGTAGTCGGCGGTGGGTTCGGCCTCGCGTGCGTCGCCGGTTCGGTCGTCGGCCCCGCTGTTCTCGCTGCTCTCGCTGCTCTCCTTGCTTCCGTCGCTTTTGCCGTTCTCGTCGCTTTTGCCGTTCTCGTCGCTTTCGCTGCTCTCGTCGCGGGAAGCGCTGCCGTGTCGGACCGTCGGCGTCTCGACTTCGTCCTCCGCGTCGCCGCTCTCGTCGCTCTCCTCCGCGTCGTGGTCACCGTCTGCGTCCTGGACGAGCGCACCGCGGAAGTCGCGCTCGGACTGGCGAATCGACCAACCGAGGTCGATGTTGCCGTTGTCGCGGACGTTCTTGACCTGCACGAAGACGGTGTCTCCGGGCTCCCAGTCGAGACTCTCCAATCGACGGTCCAGCTCGCTGCGGTGGAGCAGACCGGTGACGCCCGACGCGAGGTCGACGAACACGCCGAAGTCGGCGTAGCCGTCGACGACGCCGCTGTAGAAGCGGCCGGGGGTTAGTTGTGAAGCTTCGTTACCACGGAACTCGAACACGACGTCCTCCTGGTGGCTGTCGCAAATTCGGCCCTCGACGGGCGTGCCGCAAATGATACACGTACCCATTTGCTCGGAGAAAATGGCCCCGCCCTAAAACGGTTGTCGAAAGTCCTCTGCGAGCGAGCGGCGAGGCGAACCGCGACGACGCGCCGCGTTCGAGCGAACGCTCGCTCACGCGGGTCGGCGCTGACCCCGACGGAGTCTGTCGATTCCCGGACTAATTCTCAGATTCCGCGTCGCCCTCGCGGTGCGCCGACGGTCGCCGTACCGGCCGAGACGCTCAGATGAGCGTCAGCGAGCGGAGCAGTTCCTCGGCGAGCGCCACGAGCGGACCGAGCCCACGGAAGGCGAAGCCGAAGACGAACGCCGACGGAATCGCCGAGACGAGCGCCGCCCGAAACAGCGACGTCCGGTGTATCTCGCTGATGCCGATGGTCAGGAGTCCGGCCCCGTAGAGCGCGCAGACGACCCGGAGTTCCGGTATCGGGACGCCGGCGAACACGCACGGCGCGGTCGCGTACGCGATGGTCTGGACCGTCTCGCTGACGCCCGCGCGGTCCCGAACCGCGAGGACGAGAAGCACCGTCTGCAGCGCCGCCGTCAGGTGAAGCGTCGCGGGCGCGACGAACAGCGCGACGACCAACAGTACGAGGAGGCTCGTCACCGCTCGGCTGTCGGCGACGAGGGGGACGAGTTCCGTCCCCAGCACCGTCTCGCTGGAGAACGCGAGCATCCCGCCGACGAAGCAGAGCGCGACCAGCACGCCGAACACCAGCCCCGGTGCCTGGTCGCCGGGGGCGACGCCGTTGCGGAAGAAGCGCCGCGGGCGAATCAGCACCTCGACCCACGCGCGGGCGAGGCCGCGCGGGCCGCGGTCGCGACCGTTCCGGGGATTCTCCACCCACGTAGTCACGGTCGACCTAGTCGCTCCGGAGGGTATGACAGTTCCGACAGCGCGCCTCGTACGACTCCTCGGCGCCGACCATGATGGTGGGGTCGTCGACGTGGGCGGGTTCGCCGTCGATGAGCCGCTGGTTCCGCGTCGCCGGTTCGCCGCAGACCGTACAGATCGCCTGTAGCTTGTCGACGTACTCGGCCAGCGCCATCAACTGCGGAACCGGGTCGAACGGTTCGCCGCGGAACGTCTGGTCGGTTCCGGAGACGATGACGCGGCGGCCGTCGGCGGCGAGCGCCTCGCACACCTCGACCAGCGTCTCCGAGAAGAAGTTCGCCTCGTCGACGGCGACGACCTGCTCGCCGTTGAGGTCGTCGAGCATCTGCCAGACGCCCTCGCCCTCGTTGTCGACGACGGCCGCCTCCCACTGCCGACCGTTGTGCGACCCGATGGTCGTCTCGCCGTAGCGGTCGTCGATGGCCGGTTTGAACACCGCCACCTCCTGTCCCGCGATCTCGGCGCGACGGAGGCGTCGCAGCAGTTCCTCGGTCTTTCCGGAGAACATGGAGCCGGTGATGAGTTCGACCCATCCGCTCCGGGTGATGGCGTGCATGAGGTGTCCTCGGTGCGAGCGAGACCAAAACGATTGTCTTCTTCGTCGGACTGTCGTCGCATCGCACCGAACCGATAACCGACTCCGAGTGGCACCCGTCAACACCATGACGACCGCCAGCGACCGAGCTCTCTCGGACGTTCGGGGCGCGGTGTACGTCCCCGCGCGGGCGTTCAACGCCTACCAGTTCTGGGAGGCGTACGACCCCGACGAGACCGAGCGCGACTTTCGCCTCGCCAAGCGACTGAACCGCGACGCACTCCGCCTCTTTCTCAGCTACGAGTACTGGTTCGACGCCCCCGAGGCGATGGAACGACGCGTCGACAACCTGCTGTCGACCGCCGAGGAGGAGGGACTTCGAATCGTCCCGATTCTCTTCGAGAGCGCGGGCGAGGAGCCGACGCGCGAACGCCGTCGCGACCGCGACCCGCACACCGCCTGCGCCGTCCGGTCGCCGTCGCACGACGTCATCAACGACGAGAGTCGGTGGAGCGGTCGAGACGACGGCCGCGGAAGCGGGGACGGCGACGACCGAGACGGCGGCGTCCTCTCGGAGGCGAAGCGGGCGCTCGGCCTCGGCGACGACGCGACACACGCCGAGGAAGGACGCGACGGCGACGACCGATTCGGTCGGCGAGCGGGCGGTCCGCGCGAGTACGTCGAGTGGTTCGTCGACCGCTACGGCGACGACGACGCGCTGCTCGCGCTCGAAATCATGAACGAACCCGGCGACTGGGACCGACGCCTGAAGTTCGCGCGTCGGATGCTCCGCGTCGCCGACGACAACCGAGCGGACGTGCCGCTGACGATGGGCTGTAAGGGTCTCAGATACAACGCGCTGTACGACGAGCCCGAACTCGACGTGTTCCAGTTCCACCTCAACCTACCGCCGACGGCGAAAAAGATGGAGGAGCGGATGCAGAACGCCCGCGAGTTCGCCGACGACCACGGCAGACCGGTGTGGCTCACCGAGTGGCAGCGTACGCGCAAAGAGCCGCCGAACAAGTTCCTCCCGAACTACGCGTCGCTCGCCGGGACCATCCGCGATGGCCCCGTCGACGGCGACTTCTTCTGGTCGCTCATGCTGAAACCGGCGTACCTCCCCGACCAGCGCGAGAAGGGCCGAATCAACGGCGTCTTTCACCGAGACGGCAGCGTCTACTCGGCGGTCGACGCGCGAGCGCTCGCGGGCGACGATTCGGCGGAGTTCGAGGAGCGACGCCGACAACCGTCGTGGTTGCCGGCGGACCTCACCCGCGCCGAGACGGACTGAGTTCTCTGCCCGAGTCACTCCGCGGAGCGTTCGCCCGCGCCGACGTTCTGGTCGCTCTCGAACGTCGGCGGGTCGGGTTCGATGGTCGCGTACTCGACGACGCGCCGTCCGAGCGTGGCGACGCGCGAGTCGAGTCGCTCGTCGACGAACTCCCCGTCCTCGAACGCGCCACTGGCGCGCGGGACGGCGACCTGGTGCGGGAGCACCCAGGCGTTGAACGCCCGGCAGACCGAGCGGAGGTGGTCGAGCGCCGTCACCGGGAACGCGCCGCCGGCGACGGCGAGCAGTCCGACCGTCTTCCCCTCGAACTCGTCGAACCGGCAGTAGTCGAGCGCGTTCTTCAGCACGCCCGAGTACGACCCATGGTACACCGGCGTCCCGAGCAAGACCGCGTCCGCTTCGCGGAGCGTTCGACGCAACCGCTCGGCGTCGCCCGCGGTCCGCTCGTCGGCGTCCAGCATCGGGAGGTCGAACTCCCGAAGGTCGACCAGTTCACCGGTTCCGCCGGCCTCTTCGGCGGCTTCGAGCGCGCGCTGCAGCGACAGTCGGGTGTAGCTTCGCTCTCGGAGACTCCCGCAGACGGCGACGACGTGTGTCGGCATGACGAGTTCTCGGATGCCGCCCGACAAAACTGTACGGCCGAGTAGTCGTCACCCCACACTCATCCCTCCGAGCGTCGTCGCCGTCGAGGAGGCCGTCGCCGAACTCACGCGTCGACAGACCGACGGCTACGCGTACCTCGAAGTCACCCGAACCGAGGGCTCAGCGTCGGAGACGAACAAGCGTCTCGTCGCTCCCGCTCTCACCCTCGTCCTCGCCACCGACCGCGACGACTTCGACGAGGCCGTCGCTCGCCAGGTCGCCGACCAACCCGCGCAGCCACTCGCGACCCGTCTCGCCGCCGTAGTCGACGCGGACTCGCGGGCCGAGCGCGTCGAGCGCGAGTTCGTCGTACTCGCCGAGAATCCGAATCACCCGCCCGCGAAACTGCCGTCGACTCCCCTCGAAACTCGGTTGCGTCGGGACGTCCGGCGCGGTGAAGTCACCGGTTTCGTAGGCGTGACACCACTTCCGCCACGGACACCCCGACTCGTCGCAGGTCGGCGTCTTCGTACAGGCGACGCCGCCGAGTTCCATGATGGCGTTGTTCCAGACGCGCGACTCGCCCTCGGGCATCAGTTCGGCTGCCGCCGCCTCGAACGCCGCGTCGTCGTCGGGAACGTCGAACGCGCGGTAATTGCAGAAATATACAATATATGTGTTTAGGAGATATTGGAAACGATCTCCTGAGCCCTCTTGATTGCTGTCAGGATATCTTCAATATCACGCCTATCGTAAATAAGTGATCGGTTGGCATGCATTACGCTGTTCCGAATTTCATTGATAGAATTTAAGTCCTGTACTTCACTTTTCGAATCAAATCCACATTCCTTCACAAAAGATTCATCAGATGCCTGAATTACCTGCATTATTTCGATCATATGCATTTGTTCGGCAGCGTGGATTTCTAGCCCCTCCATTTGATTCTTGTACCATCTGCCAATGGTGTCAGCTCGCAAATATTTCAATATTGGCTCGGACTCAGGATATTCATCCTCTATCTTATGCGATAGTTTAGACACTAGTCCAGATAAAACAACATATATCATCAGTTTGACTCCCCTTCGGTTAACATCTGCCAGGGTAATTATCCCATATCGGTCTTCATCATGCTCTATATGTTCCCAGGCTTGTCTATCGATCAATTCGGCTAATTCCGGGAATTCCTCTTTCGCTTCACCAATAGTATAGAAATGAGCATCTTTTGTTCGTTCTTCTTCTAAACTATCAACATATCTTGCATATTCACTTGATGTGTACTCTTTGCCCTCATCCTTTTGTCCGTAAAGGAGGTAAGGCTCATCTCCCTCATATATCAGGACAGCACTTATTGAAGAATAATCCACCAGCAAAAACGCTTCTTCCTGTAACAAGCGTAAAACCTCCAGCAGATGTGTTTCTTCGTCAATCAATTGGCTAGAATTCAGGTCCCTAATCCACCCTTCTTCTGTGTTATAATATTTACCATTTTTCGGCATTGGTATATACGTAAATCCTCTTGCTTTATAATCTCCAATTCGTTCTTCATACGAATCAAGAGTTTCAATATCCGCTGGATGAGTATCTATTTGGGATGCAGTATGTCTTCTATCTTCAATATCAACCGCCAGTGGATCATCTTTCATAGACGGTCTCCATTCTCTTCTCTTTACTTCCAATGGACCTGCCATGTCCCTTCCCCGTAGGAGAGATACTAAAGACTACCTACACAAATTTATCCTTAAGCGCGATAATAAGGGAAAGTATCGTATGTCACTTCAACTCATGAGTCACTGTTAGAAGAGTTATCAACGCATCTTATGTCATTCGCTACACCAGCAGATAGCAACGCAGACTGATAATCAATATGACTCCTGTAACGGTCCCCACTACTCCGGACAGCGTTCAAGTCACAACTACGGCTGCTCAGTCCGTTTCTTCTGGATTACCGGACTCGACACTCGTCGGTATCGCAGTGTCCGTCATTGCGGCGTTGATAGTCTATTCCGCCCGACAAGCCTGGGAGAGGAGAAAACTTCGAATAGCCCTGCTCACTGAGGTGAGACAGATGAATGGTATAAAGAAGTGTGCTGACCAGATGGACGGAATCTCAACAGATCCTTCTTCACGTCCTCTTCAACCGGATGATGTCCCCGCTCCCAACTCGATACCTACCGTCGTCTACGAAAATAACACGGGCCAAATAGGCTTACTTGGATCATTCTTTAACACTAAGGAACTGGAGGAGGTCGTAGAGTTCTATTCCAAGGTAATGAGGTACAAATCGATAATTGAGGATGTGAGAAACGAAGAGGTTTCGGACGCAGATCAGGAAGACCTCTATGACGATATCGAAGATATCTCTCTCAGGCGTAACCAGATAATCGATTCTAACTCGTTTATCAGTTAGTCGTTTTGCATAAGGACTTTCTATGAAAGGGTTTATCATCAGTTATGCACGGGTACTCGCCAGAATTCAACTCGCTATTCGAAGTGGTGGGTGAGATTCTATGAGCCAGAAGCCCGACTTCCTAGAATTGATGGACCGTCGGTTCACTTCGGCGGATAATCTTGTCCATTATCTTGACACAGAGGCGGACCTCTCATCGCTGTCAGGTGAATTCAACATATTCGCAGCGGTGAATAATTTAAAAGATAAACAAGAGTTCCTGGAGGCTGTCAAGTTGAGTGACCACTTTGTCATCTCTGAGGAATCAGATGATTTGAAGCTTCTACGAGCCTCATACGAAGGAAAATCGGTCTACACCTACGTTTATCTTCAGGATGATTTTCCGGTATTCTTTACGACTGCGAACAAGACCGACGAACTCCCGCCGACGATTTGGGCCTTTCTGCAGGAGACACAGGACGTAGGGAGACTTCAACTTCCTAAAAGGGCAATAGATAATTTGAGAAAGCGGCTTGTCTCTGAATACGATGACCTGATTATCCCCTACTTCAGCGCCAGAAGGTCGTATGACTCGAATACTCCGGCTCGTCGTCGACCTGACGTAGAACGTTCTATTCAGTACCGCGGAATAGATGGCATTGAGACCTATAAGGAAATGAGGTACAATTATGGGATTCTTCCTAAGATTATGGTCTTTGAGCGGCCACACCGGTTTAAGTTCCGAGTTAAACAGAATGGTGTCTTCGTTCATGTCAAAGGAAGTATATTTGACCTCTGGGGCGCGTTAAAGCGTGAAATGGAGAGAACTCTCTCGATCAAAGAATCGGCCAATACCGGTGGATTTGGTGATGTGCAGAGTACATTCTTTGAGAATAGAGAGATGCACATCAGCTCCCCGTGGGAAATCAAAGTGAATGGAGGAATTCAGAAAGCCGGACTTGAGGGATTCGAGTCCCATCTGAGTGAGGACTTTTACGAATTCAACGTTTCTGAGTTCCAGACTGCCTCTGATGCAGACTCTTTCCAAGCAGAGATTATTGATGACTCATCTCACGAACTTCTAACTCTAAAGTCGAAAAATGATAAAATACGGATATTCCCTAGGGAACAGACGGACATTGACCAATCTGTTCGCATCTTCAATTTCGTGAGCGACCATTTTGATTCTGAGTGTGAGGCACGCGAAGTCGTATGAGGGATCCGTCGAAATACGATGAAAACGATTGGATAGATGAGAATATACCCAAGAGTAGCCAGAAGGATTTCAAAAGGCTCTATAATAGAATATACAAATCTCTTGATGAAGAATTTATCCTTGATAGTCTACGGACTAACTTTGAATCGCAAGTCCAACCAAAACACCGCTTATTCAGGGCTGTAGTTGACGGATTTTCTCCGAAAGATGGAGCTGATGGTAGCGATAGTGGGTTTGAAACCACTATAGTCAACCCCCTTTTTGAGGCAGGACAATCCGACGCCGAGATATTATTAGCCAAATCTCAGGCTAATGGTCAAATACACCTCTGCTTTGTTTCTTGTATCGTCGGTACAGAGGACTCTCAAAAGATAGCAACAGAAATCAACAGTATCGCTACTGTAGTTGAATCAGAGGATAACAAAAACCGTCTAAAATCTCACTTGGATTCAGAATCTAAAAACATCAGAAGTGTCCAATACTTGACTCTCACACGAGACAGAGACCTAATCGATCTTGACTATGATGTCGTCAAAATAGCCACTCAGCCTGATGAGTATGCTATTTGGTCGCTCGTAGAGGGTGAACTACCTGAAGAGAATGACCAGACAATTCATCATAAGAACGGTACAGTACACCACGCAAAGTTGCGTGAAATCGGTGAACGTGGTATCGATGTAACTCGGGTTGAAAACGATGATATTCGTTACTGCTTGACGTCAAATCCTATATTCCCAATCGGAGAAGTCTGTATGCGAATCTATCTTCAGCATTTAGGGGAAAACAAGGATAACCCTAAGGAATTGAAGGCATCTGAGTTTCATGAGTGCTACCGTAGCAAAATCGAACTGGGTAGCAATCGGTCAGAAATCGAAGATATTGTACATGAGAAAGTTGAGAATCTGATAACGGCTGCGCTTGACTTGGAAATACTTTCTGAGGACGCCGAAGCTCCAAATGACTACAAAATTATGTGGAGTTCACAAAATGCAGGAGATATCAAAGAAATGGTGAAGTACAAGCACTTCCGAGATAGGATGTCCGATGAATGTGGAAGGCTTGCCTTTGAGAAGGCTAAGTCCCAATGGGAGAATCCAAATGAGTCACTCACTGACATTGATTATGACGCTTACGCAAGTGACTCGTAAGAATCACTGACATCACACAAGAGGAAAACTGGAAAGTTCTGGATTTAGGACACGTGGTCTTGATTATCTAAATCGATTGAATTCTACCTTAAATTCGTAGCTTGTAGATTTCTTCGCGGTACTCGTTATCGATATCCTCATACCAGGCATGGATGTAGGAGTCAATAGCGTCTCTAGTTGACCGAATCTTACCACCACTCTGCCGGTCGCCACGAAGATATTTGATAAGGTCCCGTGACCACTCGCGTTCGATGCGGAACCAGGTGGTGAAGTAGTGTCGCCCGTAGTGCGACGACACGCCCCGATACCGTTCCGTCGGGCCGTACTCTGGGCGGAAGTGTTTCTTCCATATGTCGTTGATGTTCGTGTGGTTGACCTTCTTCCCGCCCGACTTTGACAAAAACAGCCACGGGCGGCCGTTGTCGGGACGGCACAGAAGGTACTGGAGAAGGACCCGTCGGAGTTCGTCATCCAGCGGAAGGACGCGTGGACGCTCCGACTTGTTCCTGTCCCGGTCATGCGGGATGTAGACTGCGTTCTCCCGTCCCTCTAGGGCTGGGTGCGTCCCTAGTTCCCCGTAGTGGTCCTGAAGTTCTGTGTTGGCGATATGGAGTTCACTCAGTTTGATGTTCGACGTCTCCGACGCACGAAGCCCCAGTTTGAACTGGGTGACGATGACCGCACGGTCCCGAATGTGCTTGATGTCACGGATGACGTCGCGTAGTTCCTCCAGTTGTATGGGTCGCGGTTCCTGGGGATCCTCGCCGTTCAGGTCGATTTTCCCTTTTGCGGCATCAAACGGGTTGAAGTCCGTCGGATGCGGGAACGCTGGTTCGTTCTGGAAATACCGGAACGCCCGGCTGAGCGTACCCAGTTTCGCCGCGACGGTGTTCTTCGCGTTGTCTCGTTCCTCCAGGTAGTGGTGCGCAAAGTCGAGGACGTGACGGGTCGTCGGGACCGCCGGGTGACGGTCGTGGTTGTCCTCCATATATTCGCGCCATTGGTCGATTCGACGCTGTATCGCCGTCACCGTTCCGTCGGAGTAGTCCTGACTGTGGACCTGTTCGTCCATCCAGAGTTCGAATGGGTCGATATCCAGATCCCGAAAGCGGGTGTCGTACTCCGCCAGCGGGTCCGTCGTCCGTCCGAACGCCTGTGCTATCGTCTCGTGGGTCGTCTGGTTGTCACTCATTCTCTGTCTTCGTAGTCGGGTTTGTAATCTGTCTGCCAGTACCACACCTCGCGGGTGACACCACCGGCGTGCGCCGCCAGCAGGACCGGGTTGTAGACGTGCGGATAGTCGACGTGATGGACCAGCCAGTTGAAGAACGTCTTCAGCGGGGACAGGTGCTGGTAGTAGACCGTGTTTGTCGACCGTTCCGTCACCTTAATCGAATACCCTCCATCCTTGATGTGCGCCAGGTACGCTTCGATGTCGTCCGGGTGCGGGAGGACGTGATGTCGGCCGATTTCCTCCCGCATATACTTCTTGAAGCGGTCCCCGCAGGGATACCAGGAATTCTTCTTCGTAGATTCGGCCAGGTCGTCTCGTGTCGCCAGGTACTCTGCCCAGGTGTCTTCCTCCCGGAACCTGGATTCAAAACTCTTCAGCCGGTAGCGGTCTGGGATGTCGTCCATCGACTTGTAGACGCCCAGCCAGTATTCGACGTCACGGACACCGGGCGCGTCGTCGGGACGGTTTGAGACGTCGACGTCGGCTCGCGGCATCACGAACCGCCTCCATTGTCAGCTGGGTAGTACCCGCCGTCCCCGAAGCAGAGTTCGTCGCCCTCCAGGTCATCTAGGTGCGTCGTCACTCGCTCCGGAACCGTGTTGATGACGTGCTGGATGACTTCGTCGTAGGTCGCCCCCGGGTTCGCTTCGACGTACCGCTTTATCGTCCGACGCTCGCCGTGGTAAACAGCGTCCTCCAGTTCCTGAACCCGGCCTCTGGTCCGATCCAGTTCCGTCTTCAACTGGTTCCGCTGGGTCCGCAGTTCCTGGTTCGTCTCGTCGGGTTCGACGGCAGCGTCGAACTTCTTCATTCCCGCTTCGACCATCGCTTCAATGAATTCCGACGTCGACATCCCTAGGTCGTCGGCGCAGTCCTGCCATCGCTCGTACTGCTGTTCGGACGGGTACGTCGCAGCGTGCTTGCTACTCCCCATCGTTGACCATCCATAGCATCGACCGGCCGATTTCCCGGCCGCCGATTCGGCCATCGTCGCGGAGCGACGACAGACGATAGGTAGCGGTACGGCGAGAACATCCGACTTTGTCCGCAACTTCCTTTGTTGACCCGTCGCCGCCCAATTGACGGAGCGCGTCCACGAATTCGTCCGGGTCGTACTGTTCGGAGAACTTTCCAGAGTTGTCGCGGTCGTTCTTCGAAGGTCTGTCTTCTGCCATATCCTACATTCGCAACGGGATACCAGTCACTTAACCGTTTCCTAACTTCGAAACGGTGTCGCATTCGTATCATTGGCCTTGTTGAAATCATTAAAACGTGATAGATTTCACCGGTCGTGCTGAAAAAGGGCGCATATCCACCAACCATGCTTCTCAAAACAAATAGGAATCGACAAAATCCTCTCTGTTGTGGATTTTTAGATGAACAGCAGCTTCACTTAGTTAGGTCTCGTCAACAATCTCTTTGTGATATTTCAAGAACCGGTCAGCCAAATTATCATAATCGTCTTCATCGATGTACTGGCGCACGTCGATAAACGGCTTTTTCCGCTTCACATCGTGTACTGACATACGAATACGGCGAAAATCCTCCTCGCTTAAAGATTTCCCATTCAAAGGGTTGACATCGCGGTCATCATAGAGATACCCTGTCAAGATACCGGTGAAACAATAGAACTCGCCCAAACTGTACACTGGCTCAATTGAGTACGGCTTTCCATGCATCTCTTGAATTATGTCATGCTCTTGTCGCTGCCATTGTCCCCATCGAGTCCGATTCCCTTCCTTCTCTTTGATCCTAAAGTAGATATCAAACAATTCTGGTAAATCATGATACGTCTTCAATATACACCGATTATAGATAGTGTCAAACGTCTCTTGATACTTTTCGTGGTCTTTTGAGACGTCATATGTCATTGCAGCAGCATTGAACCGTAGATCTTGTTTTTCCTTCCGGATTGTTTCTTGGACAGCATCGTTGCCGGTGTCTCGTTGAGGGGTCACTGTGTCCCAAATCTTTGTGAATCCACGAGCATCCTGGTTCTCAAAGGCGTACTTGAACATTCGGTGAGCCTGCTCCAATGCAACCTCGCTGTAACTGGTTATGTAATATTCAAATCCGTCAAGGTTGTCGAAGGTGTTATAATCTCTATGCATCCCGTTTAGGGCAGAAAATTCGAATTTCTCAATAAGATGGTCGATGATTCCAACCGAAAAATTTTCCGGGAGGTTGTCATCCCGTAGTGCAACAGCGAAGTAGAACCGTGAATATTGGTTCATATATCTCTGATAGGCTCCGTACAGCTCCATTTGGGTAGTGGTATGGACGAGTGCTTCCAGTAATTCTAAGATGTGGTTAGTGAATTCACGGTTCATCTCGTCAAGGGATTCTTCGAAGACGCGGAATAGTATCTGGTCGAGATTGTAGAAGGGGAGATCAGCGTTCGTATATCGGTGTTCCTCAATAAGGAACCGAGCTTCGTCCAGTTCTTGGAAGGAGTGCTGTACTACATCTTCGTATTGGTTCAAAAAATGGAGGAATGCCCTTGATTCTGCATTTCTGACTATCCGCTTTCCTTCCTGATCAATGAAGTCTGTGTATTTGTGGATTTTCTGGATGCTGTCGTCACGTCCTGTTCCTGGCCGGGTGAGGATACTGGCAGCGATGATGGGGTAGACAGATTCCATGTCTTCGTGGAAGAAGTCTGAGTCGATGTAAAGTATCGACGAGAGTTCCTGCAGATTGTCCCCGATTTTAACGCGGACCTCGACGGGAGTATCCTCTTCATCGTCAGGTGATGTTTCATCGCCGTCTGTTTTTGCATCGTTTTTTCGGTGCTTCTCACCGATACGTACGATCTCAGAGATTCCGTAGACGAAGGTCGGTAGGTGGATGTCTGCGATGACACCGTTTAGCTCCAAATCATGCGCTGTCAGCGAATCTGTTCGCCCTCCATAGTATGGGTACAGCGTTTTCTCGGTTTTAACGCCGTCAGGCAGATATGTTTCTAGGATTTGGTCGTACTCGTAAATAGTGGTATCCTGCTGGATTTTTTGTGATATATTCTCCTTCAAGATAATATAGGCTTCTTGATCTATTTTATCAGTTAAGACCAGTGTTATGACTTTCCAGTAGGCGAATATCACACCGAAAACAGTGCCAGCAAAAAGCATGGCTGGCAAATTTGGGCTGATCCAGCCTGTGCGGAGATCTGGATAGATTGCCAAGACACCGATGATAAGGCTTCCAAGCAATGAGTAGACCAGTATAGGCAGCACCATCGATTTCCGCAGGAATTGTTCTAATGCACCCTCAACGAGACGACTTTGGGACACAATCTCTAAGAGGAAAATTAGGACGACGAAGCTCAAACCGATTATCGTTGCGTGGGTTTGCCAGACCGTGTTAATCGAAAACCAACTTGCAGCTTTGAACGGTGAGATATCCGCTGCAATCGTGAGGAGGAGTGTACCAATCAGCAGCAGAAGGGCGGTGATGGATGTATGTCGCTGTTCATAGAGTGCGCTTCCTAACTGCTTTATTTGACCTGTGTTGGCCCACGTCTTTGTTTTGGCGTGTTTTTGTAGTGAAATGGATCCTCGGTATGGGAAAATTCCAAGACGCCTATATATCGGCTTAAGAAAACCGGTCAGCTTCAGAACAATCCATTGAAGCTTCTTCATTAGGAACTAACTTTCGCCTATGCCACAGTAAGGTTTCGGTGACTTATCAATAGCAGATATTTGGTGGATTGATTCCAGAGTCTTTCAAATGGTATTCTCGTCTCTTAGACAATACAGTGAAACAAAGGTTTTTTCGGAGACTTATTAGGACCGTTCGTGCAGAATTGCAGGTGCGTATCTCACTGGGCAAACAAACTCACTCAACCGGTTCTCACAAAACAGAATCTGCCCGTTCCCGGACCCGCTGCTGATACTCCCCTATTGTCTCTTTCAGGTACTCCGGAAACGATGTAGTCCCAAACTCTTGCTGAAGATCATCTAGTAATACAAATATTAGTACGGTTGACGTAGACAATAAAACAATCTCATATAGGTACAATAACGTTGAATCAATCACCAACCAAGCAAGTAAATCAGGAACATCAGAAGTGATTGCTGCCAATGGCAGTATTACTCCTACAAGAATCAACGAAGATACCTTTGCAAGAAATGTATTGATACCTGGATTGAATGTAATTATTGTATTCTGCCGAAGCGAGTCAAGCCGCTGAAAATCTCGGTGAAGCTCACCGAACACCCGCTGGTATGATTGTAGATTCTTACCAGATAGCAAAGTACTGTGCCGGGTTGCATAATCTTGGTAGCGCTGCAGCCAATCCTGAAGTGACTCACCCGGAGGATCTGGATTGAAGACATTTGCCGTATACGGTTTGTTCCCCTGTATCCCAAGGTCCGCGTAGAGATACTCAATGAACAGCGACCGCTCATCGACATTCTCTTTGAGCCAAGTAATTGATTCACGCAGCCTATCGAACTCCTTTTGTGAAAACAAATAGTGCGCTCGTGGATTGGGAGATGGATAAATACCCGTCATCAGTACATGACTAATTCGAGCCATATGTATCCAGTACATGGTTACTACCGGCGTAGGCGAATTTATCGCAATATCAAAATTTAATTTGTCTCCTGACAGCCACAAAAATCTGGACTGAGACCAGAACGAGAGATCTGCACTTTCTGCAAATGTCCCAGCCATCGGTGAGAGAATATGACCAAATTTCTCGTCAAAGTCTTGAATCTCCTCACGAAGGTCTTCAGTCCGTCTTTCTCGTCGTTGTCTTTCAAGCTGATATTGAATCAACCGCGCAGAGACAAGGAGACCAACAATTGCCGCAATTCCTTGGGAAAGTGTAGAAAAGAACCAAGCCGGATTAACCATTAAGTATGACATTATTTATGCGAAGATGAATCTAACGACTCCTACACTAACGTTGTGAAATCTGCTAATAGCGGGGAATCGGTGTGTTAAATAGATTCTCTGTATTTAGCATGTAGATCTTATCGTACTCTGAGGGTTTCAACGGAGTCAATTTCTGCCTTTCTCCGTCGGTCGAACTGGGAGACGGCTGAAGGTCTCAGGCGTGGACGACGTTCGACCAGGACCGAATTGACCGGGATACCCGACTCGTTGTTATCGTTCCACCTAGCCACCATCGGTAACGGGCATCGCGGCCAACAGATTATCTATTTGCTCGTCCACCGACGCTGTATCGGAATTAGAATCCGCCCCATATTCGCCATCACGTACGGCGCTCTTCCCGGTCGAATCCGGAGTTTTATGGGGTAAAAACGTGCATTTTCGCCGGACCCAGTCTGCCCGGTTGGTCTGTTCCAAGTCGTCGCAGGCGGCTTCAAGGACATCTAAGTCCGTGACATCCGACAGGTCAACCCGTAGCCGTTCTTTCCCGTGACGGGTGACGACATCGAAACCATCCGCGTCGCCCGCCAGCCGCAGGAGGTCCTGGACGTGACCTGGCGATGGCCGGTCCTCGAAGATGTCCCGGCGGACTGTCGTCGCATTCATCTGGCTCTTCCCGCCGTTCGTCTGTGCGTCCCGCGCCAGTTCAATGCGGACCCCGCGGACCTTCTCTGTGCGGGACAGGGAGTCGTAGGGTTTCCGGTCAATGGCGGGCGCGTCCGGGGAGGGAGCGCCCAAGTCGGTGGCGATGTCCTCCGCGTCGTCCTTCGAGATGAACAGGTCGCCGTTCCGCGGATGTTCGACGTACTCCAACCGGGCCAGGACCTTCTCGGTGTAGTCCCGAATCGTCGGGGCGGAGTCGCCCGCGACGGCGGCGATGGCGTCCTCAAGGTCGTCCTGGGTGAACTGTTCGCCCAACCGACGGCAGATCCTCACGGTCCGTCGTTCGCGGAGCATGATCCCGTCGTCGGCCAGCAGGGTTTCGGCGTCGTTGGCCACTCGTTCCATCTTCTCCCGGACTCGGCGGGCGCGGCCGCCGTCACATCGTTGGCGAAGGGCGCGGGCCAGGGCGACGCCCAGCCGGTCGTCCGACGTCTCCTTCACGAACGCGGCGAAGTTGTTCTTCACCTCGCCGTCCACGCGGCAGGACACGCGGGTAGTTTCCTCGCCGTCTGGGGGGACCGTGACGGGTTTTTTCTCCGTGAGGTTCGCGGGAGTGTGTCCAGCCGCCCGAACCAGTTGGTCGACCAGGTCTTCGACCGGCGCGTAGTCGTCACCGTCGACCCACTCCAGCATCGCTCGTTCGACTTCACGGGAGACGTACCCCTGGATTTCCCCGTGTTCGCCGTGGACGAAGTCGATGAACGCATCCCACTCGTCGGACGGGACGCGCCAGTCGACTTTCGGACGGACCGTCACACCGACCACCGTCTACGAACGGGCTTACACCAAGCTGGTGTAAACCGGGGTCTCTCACCACCACTACTTACACCATACTGGGGGCAGACAAGGATAAATGACGGACCGTCGTCCCCTCTCGACGTCCCGTCGGTCGGTCGTCTATCCCGTTCAAGTCGGGTGATCCGAGTCATTCCTGTTGTCCTTCGACACCCCTCCCGACGCCGTCGCGGAACGTTCGCACAAAAAAAGCACGTCAGCGTCCGGTTCGACATCGGCGTCATCACTCGCCGTCACCTCCGGCTGGGGAGACGCGGAGGCCGCCGTCTTCGATCCACACGTCGACGGCATCCGTGACCGCGGGGTTGATGCCGATGTCGGTCAGTTCGTCGGCGTTCACCCACAGGGCGACGCCGATGGGATCGCCGGACCCGTCCGTATTGATACTCGCCGTTCGCCGGGATGCGGGATTACCCAGTGATTCGTCGTCGGTCGTTTCTCGTTCCGTCTCTGCCGTGGATTTATGAGTTCGTGTGTCGTTTTTCTGCATTGGATGACTGCCTCAGGTTGAGTCAATTCGAAGCCTGGCGGGGCGGTTGTCCGAACGCCGTCGGGTGATTCCAGCACCTGACGGCTTTCCTCTGAGAACTACACACTACCACCTGGTCCGGCCGGATACACGCCTAGCCGTCGAAGCCGGTGACGCTGGCGACGGGACAGACGGACCCGTTCATCGACCACCGGGTTCGGGACGTTCTCGCCGTCCTCGTTGACCGTCAGGCCGTCCCAGACAATGGCAGTCATCGCCACTCGTTCTCGGTGGTGGTCGACGGCCACGCGCTTCAGCAGACGCTCCGTGTCGTCGTCCATGTCCCCGGAGACGTCCGCTCGGTAGTCGGCCCACAGACGGTCCACGTTCTCCCTAGCGTCCGCGGGAAGGTCGTCGTAGACATCCAGAGCGTCCGCTCGAAGGAACTGGAGTAGACCGCTTTGAGTTGTTTCAGCGGCCAGGGGATCGCCGCCGCCGTTCGCAGAAGAGCCGTCGCCGGGCGTCATCGGTGATCGTCACCTCCGGAGGGCGCGTCGATGTCGCGGTCCTTGCGCTGGGCCACCTTCTGCGCGGCTTCGCCCCAGGATGCGACGGAGTCGGCCAGTTGGGCGTCGGGACTCTCCAGTACGCCCAATTCCTTCAGGGTCCGAATCGTGTCCCCGGCCAGGCGGCTGTACGGGAGGTGCGCCGGATTCTCTGACTTCTTGACGATGGGGTTGCCCTCGTCGTCGTAGCCGACGACGTTTTCCGTGATGACCCCCTTCGCGGCGATGTAGTCGTTCGCCTTCCGGCGCTTGTGTTCGTCGATGGCCGCCTTCCGGAGTAGTTCCAGCCCCGCCAGGTTCTCGCGTGTAAAGGGCGCGTCCTTTAGCCAGGCGTTGACCATACCGTCCACCCAGGCCTGTTCGTCGTCCTCCAGGCGCTGGTAGTAGAGCGAACGGTCGGCGTGGAGACCGTGACGTTCGGCGTTCCCGTTCACGGGCGGTGCGCCGCCGTCGTTCTGAAGGGCGTTGTCGTTCCCCTCCGGTGCGCCGTGTCCGGCTGGAGGACCGTCGGCGTCGTCCCGGTGAAGGTAACAGCGGTCCCCAGGGTTCGACACGGGACGCTGGCACGGGTCGTCGGTCGTCGTCTCTTTCGACTCACAGATGGGCGTGCTGGCGTCGTCTAACGTGTCCTCTGTGTTAGTCATCGTTCGGTGCCGGTGTCGGTCGTCTCTCCGGCGTCCTGGGCGACGATGGGTCCCGCCAGGTCGCCACGGTCGGTGGCGGTGGTGATGCTGGCGGACGTCATTGGTCCTCGCCGGTCGCTGCGTCCACTCCGACGTACCGCCAGGGCTGGCCCGCGACACGGGGCGGGTCGACTCCTGGCAGGCTACGGAGGACCGGACGTCCTACCTCCCGGAACCAGTCGTGCGGGTTGGCGAAGTGGCCTTCCTGCCGCCCGTAGGCCGACGGCGTGAACTGGTCCTTCAGATCCTCGACATCCGCTTCGGCGTGTTCCTGAAGGTACTCGAAGGCGCGTTCCACGCCCAGGCGATTCTTCGTCTTCACGCGGTCTCCTTCCACGCCGGGGTAGTCGAACGCCTGGATGACCGCGTCGACAGCGTCTTCAGACGGGTCAGTCGGGTCGTCCGGGACCTGCGGCCGTGACCCGTTCGCGTCGGGGTCGTACCGCCAGCCAACGTCATCCCGGACGATACCGGGGAGAAGCGGCAAGAACGGTTCCCCGGCGTCCGTCCACCATGCCGACCGTCGCGGATACTGCCGACCCAGGTTACTCCCCTCCCACACCACCAGGGCGATGGCGTCGGCGCTGGCCCTGCTCGCGTCCTTCAGGAAGTAGTACGCTTTCCGGAGGGCGACATGTTCAATGGCCGTGTTCTCGTGCGGGAGTTCGTCGGTGAACTGGCTGATGACGTCCCCGACGTTGTCCGGGTCGACGTCTACGGACCTGGTGATAACGGTCGTCATCATTGGCCCTCCAGTTCAGCCAGGATGTCGTTGTGAAGTTCATCCACGTCGGAGTACCGGCGCGGGTCGACGTCGTACTCTGCTCGAAGGTACGCGGCCGGGCTGACGCTCTTCGCGTTCGCCTTCACGCGGTCCGCGCCGTCCATCGCCTGGAGCGCCAGGGCGTCTTCGCCCGTCTCCGACGCGCTGGGGCCGTCGTCGTCGGCTTCCAGCAGGGCGCTGGTTCCGTAGTGCTCGCGGGCGTACTCCGTAAGGGACTCCCCAGCCGCACGGGCGGCGATGCGTTCGGCCCCGGAGAGAAGTCGCTTGGCGGCGTCCTCGTTCACCGACATCAGTTCGCCTCCGTAGCGGCCGATGCGTCGTCTTCGATGGCGTCCGGTTTGTACTGGTCCACCATCTTCGAAAGCAGTTCGTCGTAGGACTCTCCCGCTCGCTTCAGGGCGCGGACCTTCAGCCGCGTCGAAGTCGATACGGGAATGGTGCTGTTTGATGGCACAAATCGGGATAATTAAGACGACCACTTAAACAACCGTGACGCGCTGGCTCTATATCCACGGTAGAAGACCTTCGAAGGTCGTTTTCGGCGTTTTGGGAGACGGGGGACTTACGAATAGAATATAAAGGACTGCTGGACGTGTTGCCTCTATTGTGGCAGGTCCATCGAAATCCTGAGATTCGAAGGTATGGGGACGGCGCGGATACGCTGGGAAGGCCGCCAAGGAGATGTTGAACGACATTAGCCATGACATCGCCCGAACCTGTCCCGACGACGTGACTCCTCCCGAACACCCCTCCCTGTCCGATGTCATCCGCCACGGGTACGACCCGCAGGTAAAAGAGAGCATCCTCGTTCAACTGACACGCCAGGGATTGACGTTCTGGGAAGCCGCCTACTGGTACTTCTACCGACACGCCCAGTTCTCCCTGTCGGAAATCTACTTCGCCACCAAGTCGTTTGACCAGAGGGCCGCTCCAGAGGTTCGACGGAAAGAGGTTCAGGACATCGCCCAGGTTCTTCGGTCGGCAGCGTCGAAGTTGGACGTCGAAGCGCCCTCGTTCGACCTAGAAGACGGCGGCGATGGGTGAAGTAGGGAGGCAATTAACAAGAGGTAGCTGTTCTATACGCTCACCTGAGGTGGAACACCGCCTGACCTTCGAACATCGGTTACCTACCTATTCACGTCTCCCCTCCGAGGGATTTTCTTTTCGTGTCGTCAGTTACCTTCGAAGCCGCGCTACCGTCTCTCCGTCGCGTTCGTCCACGTCGACCAACCCGTCATCCTGCAGGTCGGAGAGTAGGCCGCGAAGCCACTCCCGGCCGTGGTCCCCGTCCGGCGCGTAGTCGACCCGGACCCGGTGGCCCAGGTTATCCAGCGGGACTTCCTCGTTGTCGCCCAGGATGCGGACGACGCGGCCGCGGAACTGCCGTCGGCTTCCTTCGAAGGACGGCTGGGCCGGGACGTCCGGTGCGGTGAAGTCGCCCGTCTCGTAGGCGTGACACCACTCCCGCCACGGACAGGATGCTTCGTCACACCGCGGCGTCTTCCCGCAGGCGACACCGCCCAGTTCCATGATCGCGTTGTTCCAGACGCGGGACTTTCCGGGCGGCATAAGCGCGTTCGCCAGTTCTGCGAAGGTTTCGTCGGACGGTTCGTCCGTATTATGGATTTCAGCAAATGCGCGGTGGAGCACGCGCTTGACGTTCGTGTCGACGACGGCGTCGCCCTCGTTGAACGCGAAACTCGCCACCGCGTTAGCGGTGTAGGGTCCGACGCCCATGAGTTCCTGCAGCTCTTCGGGCGTCCGCGGGAACTCGCCGCCGTACTCCGTTTCGACCTGGTTGGCCGCCTCGTGGAGGTACTTCGCGCGGTTGTTGTAGCCGAGGCTGTGACTCGACCAGAAGGCGACGACGTCGGCGCGGTCGGCCGCCGCGAGCTCCGCTGCGGTCGGCCAGCGGTCGAGAAACGCCTCCCACGCCGGGACGACGCGGTCGAGTTGCGTCTGCTGGCTCATCACCTCCGAGACGAGAATCGCGTACGGGTCCTCGGTCCGCCGCCACGGGTAGTCACGGTGGTCGTCCTCGTACCACGCGACGAGTGCATCGCGAACGGGGCCGAGGTCCGTCGGCGCGGCCGGGAGCCGACGGTCGGCTTCGTCGGCGTCGGCCGGTTCGTCGGTGTCGGCCGGTTCGTCGGTCATCGTCGACTGTTGCGTTCTCGCCGGTTAAGCGGTGACGGTTCCTCCTCGTACCCTTCGGCTGAACGTTCAGCGCACACGTAGATTCGTTGACGACAGTACGAATCAGGGTGAAAGTATATAGTGCCGGAGTCGAATCGCCGGCTATGGAATCACGTACCGCTCTCCGACTCGGCGTCGCGGTCATCGTCCTCCCGGCGTCGACGCTCGTGCTTCTGGCCGCTGGACCACTCGGGTGGCTCGTGTTGCTCGTCGGTGCTTCGCTCGTCATCTCGGGTGCGCTCGGCGAGCGCGACCGACTCCCGTCGCGGCGGCGGCACAGTTACACCGACTGCCCCGACTGCGGGACCCACAACGTCACCGGCCGTACCGTCTGCCGGGACTGCGGCGCGGGCATCGCCTGAACCGGTCCACCGCCGACCCGAAGCCGAAAACGGTAATCGGCCGCCGCGCTACCTGTGGGTGTGAGCCTCGACGACCTCCGCGACGACGTAGACGAACGGTACGGCGAGTACGGCGACTCGATTTCGCTCGACCTCGACCGCGAGACGAAACACGAGTTGGCGATGCTGTCGGCGGTGTTCGACGGCGACGAGGGCGAACTCGTCCGACGGGCGATACACACGCTGTTCCAGTCGACCGTCGGCAGCGGCGACCTCGACTTCCACCTCCGGCAGGCGTACGACACCACCTACGACGAGTATCTCGCCGGGATGACGTACGACGAGATGACGGGCGCGAACCAGTACCCCGAGCGCGACGACGTGCGTCGGTATCAGATGTAGAAAGCCCTCGGCGACCCGCCGGAGTGCGGGTCGTCTCGCCCTTTGCACGTCTACCGGAGGAGCAGAGCGCCTCCGATTTCTCGCTCGCTTTTCTCGCAAGAACACCAGGCCCGCAGGCGCGAGTCGCGCACGGCGGCGCGACATGCGCTGAGCCTCGGCCTCCCCAGCCGGCTCCTTCACTCGCGCTACGGCTCGCTCAGTCGCCCCTCGCGCATCTGTCGCGCCCACAGAGGGGCGCTCCGGCGCGCGCCGGTCGGCTGCGTCGCTCTCACGACTGTCGAGTAGATAACTAACAGACGGAGTATCGTTCACATCTCCGATTCACAGGGCGGCGCTCCGTTCACCCGCCTCGACCGCGCCTGCGGCGAATGCTCAGGTCACGAGCCGGGTTGGCCGCGCTCTCGTTCAAAAACGTTCGCTCGCTCAGTCCGCCGGTCGGGGACTCGGCGACGGCGAGCCGCCGGGAAGCGCCGGCAGATTCAGGTCCACCCGCCGGAGGAGCTGCGCGTTGATGGCGACGATGACTGTGCTAAGCGACATGAGGAGCGCGCCGACCGCGGGCGATAGAAGGATGCCGACCGGTGCGAGAATCCCCGCCGCCAGCGGGATGGCGAACACGTTGTAGCCCGCCGCCCAGACGAGGTTCTGCTGCATCTTTCGGTAGCTCGCCCTGCTGAGTTTGACGAGGCGGACGACGTCGAGCGGGTTGTTCTGGACAAGGATGACGTCCGCCGACTGCACCGCGACGTCCGTCCCGCTCCCGATGGCGATACCGACGTCGGCGCGCGCGAGCGCGGGTGCGTCGTTCACGCCGTCGCCGACCATCGCGACGAGTTTGCCCTCGCTCTGGAGTTCGCCGATTTTCTCGTCTTTGTCCTCGGGTAGCACCTCGGCGAAGACGGTGTCGATGCCGAGTTCGTCGGCGACGGCCCGGGCGACGTCCTCGGAGTCGCCGGTCAGCATCGCCACTTCGACGCCGAGTTCGTGCAGCGCGTCGACGACCTGGTAACTCTCCTCGCGAACGACGTCGGCGAGCGCGAAGGCAGCGACGGGGGTAGCCTCGCTGCTCGCGTGTCGCTCCGCTCTCGTTCGTTCGTTCGAGGGTTCACTTCGGTCACCCTCGCGGACCAGATAGACGACGGTCTGGGCGTTTCTCCCCGCTCTATCGGCGAACTCGTCGAGGTTCGACGGAATGTCCCCGTCGAGTTTCGAGAGGAGGTTCGGCCCGCCGACGTAGACCGTCTCTCCGTCGACCGTCGCGCGGACGCCGCGCCCCTTGAGCGCCTCGAACCCCGTCGCAGTTCGCGCGTCGACGCCGCGTTCGTCGGCCGCGTCGCGGATGGCCTGCGCGATCATGTGCTCGGAGTCGCCTTCGACGGCCGCGGCGAGCGCGAACGCCTCGTCTTCGGTGAGGTCACCGGTGGTCGCGACGTCCACGACTCCCTGTTCGCCCTTGGTGAGCGTCCCGGTCTTGTCGAAGACGACCGTGTCGAGTTCGCGCGCCTGCTCCATGGCGATGCGGTCGCGGACGAGCATCCCGTTTCGCGCCGCCAGCGACGTGTTGATGGCGACGACGAGCGGAATCGCCAGACCGAGCGCGTGCGGACAGGCGATGACGAGCACTGTGACCGCGCGTTCGATGACGGGACTACCGAACGAGGTGGCGAGCGTCCACGCCACGGCGGTGACGGCCGCCGAGGCGACCGCGACGTAGAACAACCACCCCGCTGCCCGGTCGGCGAGTACCTGCGTCTTGGATTTACTCCCCTGCGCCTCTTCGACGAGTCGCATGATTCCGGCGAGCGCCGTCTCTTCTCCGGTGGCCGTGATTCGGACTCGGAGACTCCCGTCGCCGTTGACGGTGCCGCCGATGACCCCGTCGCCCGGCTCTTTCGAGACCGGCCGCGACTCGCCCGTGATCATCGCCTCGTTCACGTCGGAGTCGCCCTCCTCGACGACGCCGTCGGCGGGGACGTTCGCGCCGGGGCGGACGAGCACGAGGTCACCCTCGGAGAGGTCGCTCACGGGGACCTCCTCGGTGTCGCCGCTCTCGGCGATTCGCTCGGCGGTGTCGGGGATCAGTCTGGCGAGTTCGTCGAGCGCGCTCGACGCACGGCGAACACTGCGCATCTCTATCCAGTGACCGAGCAGCATGATATCGATGAGCGTCACGAGTTCCCAGAAGAACGCCGTAGTCGTCGGAAAGACGACGCTCGCGAGGCTGTAGACGAACGCGACGCTGATGGCCATCGAGATGAGCGTCATCATCCCCGGCGAGCGGTCGCGCAGTTCGGGCACAGCCATCCGGAGGAACGGGACGCCCCCGTAGGCGAAGACGACGATGGCGAACACCGGGTTTATCCACTCGCTGCCGGGGAACGCCGGCACCGAGAACCCGAGCCACTGCTGGAGCGTCTCGCTGTAGAGAAGCACCGGAATCGAGAGCAGGGTCGAGACGAAAAAGCGGCGGCGAAACATCTGCTCGTGGCCGGCGTGCATCCCGCCGTGGTCGCCGTGGCCGCCATCGCCATCGTGGTCGCCGTGGCCGCCATCGCCATCGTGGTCGCTGTCGTCACCGTGGCCCTTGTGCCCTCCGCGGTCGCCGTGGTCGGATCTCTCTCCCCGGCGTTCGACCGATTTCTCGGCTTCGCCAGCCTCGGCGTCGGCCTCCTCTTCGAGGAGCGACTGTTCTACGCGTCGGTCCCTCCGCTCGTCGGCCGTCTCCTGCGCACTGTCTGTGCCTCCCTCGTTGGTGTGGGTACCATGGTCAGTGCGGTCGGGTGCCTCTCCGTTCTTCGAGTTGTGGTGGTCGCCCATGGCGTCATCCTCGTTCGCCGAGATACGACCGCGACACTGATTGACATTTTGTGTCGGCTCCCGACTGTCGCAGACGTTGTCCGTTTCGGATACCGGATGTCCGTAACCGCGTTGCCAGCGACTACTCGGGGGGCACTCGACTCGACTTCGGCGAAACGCGGTTTCGACGCCCCGCCTTCGCCGACAGATATTGATTGATTCGTACCTTTCACTTGTCTACCGACGACCGTTCCCGAAGCGTCGACCGGGCAGAAAATCGTCGGACAGAGCCTGTAGGTTCACGTATCGATGATATTCGCTTTCGGGAGCTTCCCCGAACAGTAATCAGCGGCGGTGTCGTTATTGTACGGTATGGGATACACTCTGCAGAAGCGAGTCGACGGCGAGTTCGACGAGACCGTCGAAGAGACGATAGCCGCCCTCGGGGACGAAGGGTTCGGCGTCCTCTGCGATATCGACGTTCGAGCGACGTTCGCTGAGAAACTCGACGAGGAGTTCCGTCGGTATCGAATCCTCGGCGCGTGCAGCCCGAAACTCGCCCGCGAAGGGCTCGAAGACGAAATCGAGTTGGGCGCGCTCCTGCCGTGTAACGTGGTCGTCTACGAAACCGACGACGAGGACGTCGTCGTGAGCGCCATCGACCCAACCCGGTTGCTCGAAATCGCCGACAACTCCGATCTCGACCCGATTTCCGAAGAGGTGTCCGACCGATTCGAGCGGGTTCTCGACGCACTGTGAACGAACGAGAGCACTCGTCGACCGCTCGGCGGCGGTTTCTCCAGCTACTGGGCGGCGTCGGTGCGGCCGGTCTCGCCGGTTGTTCCGAGGCGGGCGTCTCGTCGAGTGCCGACGACTCGCCGTCGGCGACGCCGCGTTCGCCCCCTTCGGAACCCGCCGACGTGACGGCTGCGTTGCGAGCCGCACCCGGTACCGTGAAACCGGGAGCAGACGCGTCAGCCGAGAACTGGCTCTACAACGGCGAGTTTCCCGGACCCGAACTTCGGGCGACCGAGGGGGAGGTAATCGAAGTCGAACTGACCAACGGGCTCCCGGAGTCGACGACCATTCACTGGCACGGCGTCCCCGTGGCGAACGCGATGGACGGCGTCCCGAACGTCACCCAGCAGCCGGTCGACTCCGGCGACTCGTTCACGTACAAGTTCCGCGCGGAACCCGCCGGGACGTACTTCTTTCACAGTCACGTCGGTCTCCAACTCGACCGCGGACTCCTCGCTCCGCTCGTCGTCGAGGAACGAGACCCACACGTGGACTACGACCGCGAGTACACCGTCGTGGTCGACGATTACCTCGACGAAGCACCGCAGCCGCTGTCCGATATCGACTCCGGCGCTGGGCCTGGCGGTGGCGGCAACCAGGACGGAACCGACGGCGGCGGTCCCGGCGGGATGGGCGGCGGTGGCCCCGGTGGGATGGGTGGCGGCGGCCCCGGCGGGATGGGAGATCCGATGGCGGACAGACGGCCGCCGTATGCCGGTCTTCTCGTCGACGGGCGATTGCCCGACGACCCCCGGAGCTTCGCCGTCAGAGAGGGCGAACGCGTCCGATTTCGGTTCATCAACGCCAGTAGTGCGACGGCCTTCCGGGTGCGCGTCGCCGGTCATCCGCTCACCGTCACGCACGCCGACGGGCGCCCGGTCGAACCGGTCTCCGTCGACTCGTTCGTCTTCGGTTCCGGCGAACGCTACGACGCGATCGTCGAAGCCGACGAACCGGGGCGGTGGGAGATGCGCGCCGACGCCATCGACGGCGACGAAACCCCGGCGCGAGCGGTGCTGGCGTACGAGGGAAGCGACTCGTCCGGCCGACCGGCGACCCCGTCGTCGGAAGGGCGTCGGTTGACGTACGACGACCTGCAGGCGGTCTCGCCGCTGGAAGGCGTCAGCGGCAGTCCGGACCGAACTTTCGACCTCACGCTCTCGGCCGGACGTGGGTCGGACCGGTGGCTCATCGACGGGCAGGCGTACCCCGACGCGGATCCGCTCCCCGTCCGAGCGGGCGAGCACGTCCGAGTCCGCATGGTGAACCGCAGTCCGGTCATCCACCCCATGCACCTCCACGGACACTTCTTCCAGGTCGGTGACGCGGTCAAGGACACCGTCATCGTTCCGGGTCACATGGGGGAGGTCACGTTCGACTTCGTCGCCGACAACCCCGGAGACTGGCTGTTCCACTGCCACAACCTCTACCACCTCGAGGCAGGGATGGCTCGTACCGTGACGTACGAGTAGGCGGCGTCGACCGCGGCGTCCCCGCGGCGAGGCGACGACGTCGCCCGCGAGCGTCCCCGTGACGAGGCGACGATGTCGACCGCGTCTCACGTCCAGCGGAGTCGACTACAGTCGATAGCTCGACTCGGTGTCGTATGGAGGGACAGTCGCGGTTTGCTGGGCGACCCACGCCAGTCGGAGGACGAACGCGAAAAGAACCGCCAGCGGGGCGAATCCGAGGACGAACGTGACAGTGACCGCGCCGACGAACAACGTCGACGGCACGGCGGCGACCGTGTTTGCGTTGTAGAGAACGAGAGCGAGACCGCTCCCGACGATGGCGGGGACGCCGATGTACAGGAGAATCCGCGACAGATAGGCCAGTTCCTTCTGGACGTACACCGTCCTGAAGTACTTGCGCGCCACGTCGATCTGCAGCAAGGTCGCCTCGATGCGGTCGAGGTGACGCAGAAGTTCGTCGGTGACCGGGTCGGCGTCACCGCTCTGCAAGCCGGCTATCGTCTGGAGCTGGTCCGCGTGAGTCGTCGACACCGTCGCGGACATCACGGAGAAGATACTCCCGTCTTCGCCGTCCAGCGTCCGGCTCACCGCTTGTGCGTCGCGTTCGAGCGAGTCGCTGAGTGACCGAAGTCGTCGCCGGGCCTGTGCGTCGTCGACTCGGTCGGTCAGTGCCGCGAGTTCGCCCGCTTGCGCTTCGAGGCTCCGATGGAGTAGGTGGAGGAAGCCCGACGGCGACTTCGGACTCGTCGACGCGCCCACCAACTCCTCGACGTCGTGTCGATAGCTCAGCGTCTCGTTGATGCGCTTTCGCAGCGTCCCCGGTTCTCCGAGCTCGCGCGAGAGAACCAGTTGGTTGATCGATAGCACGACCGTGAGTAGCGTTAGGTCCCCCGTGAGAAGCGAGCTGTAGAGGAAGTACATCGGACTCCCCGGCCGGACCGACGACGGGCCGAACGGGAGGAGAACCGCGAGAAACCCGCCGAGCGTCAGTAACAGGACACCGCCGGCGATAGAGAGGCGATTCCCCTCTAGCAGTAACCAGTCCGCTATACGACGATATCCGCTTTCTCCGGTCGCGGGCCGAGCTCCGTCTGCCATCGGGTAACCGTTCGCCCCGCGTTCGGAAAGATGCTCTCCGGACTGCGCGGCGCGCTGCGTCGGTGGTCGGTCTCTCGTCCGACCGCTACCCGCTCAGGCCGTCGCTTCGATGGCCTCACAGAGCAGGTCGCAGCCGAGCGAAATCTCGCGCTCGGTCACGTCGAGCGGCGGCAGGATTCGAAGCACCTTGTACCCGCACGAGAGCGTGAGCAGGCCGCGCTTCAGTGCCGCCTCCTGCACCGCGTCGCGGTGTTCTTTCGTCTCGAACTCGACGGCGAGCATCAGTCCCTTCCCGCGGAGGTCTTCGACGCCCGGCAGGTCGGCGTCGGCCAGCGTCTCGAGGAACTGCTCGCCGCGCACGACGGCGTTGTCCATCAGGTCGTACTCCTCGATGGCGTCGAGCGTGAGCGCGCCCTGCAGCGAGGCGATGATGTCACCCGCACCCCACGTCGAGGAGATTCGACTCTTCTCGGCGGGGAATATCTCCTCCTTCGAGATGGTCGCGCCGACGCGCAGCGACTTCGCGGCGGTGATGACGTCCGGTTCGATGGGGAAGTGGTCCGACCCCCACATCTTCCCGGTCCGGCCCACGCCGGACTGAATCTCGTCGGCGACGAGCGTGATGTCGTACTCGTCGACGAGGTCGGCGAGCTCCCGCATGAACGCGTCGCTCGGGATGCGGTAGCCGCCCTCGCCCTGAATCGGTTCGAGGATGATGTAGGAGAGCTCCTCGGGGTTGATGTGGCCGCGCTTGGGGTGGAGTTTCTCGCGGAGTCGGGAAGTGCCGTCGACGAAGAAGCCGCAGGAACAGCTATCCTCCGAACAGGTTCGGTCGTCGCAGTAGGGCATGTCGTGGACGCCCGATATCTCGGGGAACTTCCGCCGGTAGACCTCTTTCGAGCGGTTCAGGGAGAGTGCGCCCAGCGTCCGCCCGTGGAACGCGCCGTCGAAGGTGATGCCGTACTTGCCGCCGTCGGCGTGGTCGTAGCTGATTTTGATGGCGTTCTCGACGGCTTCGGCGCCGGAGTTCGAGAGGAAGACGGTGTCCATCCCGTAGTGGTCGGTGGCATCGACGAGGCGCTCCATCAGCCCCGCCGGACCCGGCAGCGGGTCGTCGTCGAACTCGTGGCCGCTGGAGGCGTAGAAGTCCTGTCCGGCGATTTTGAGCGGGTCGACGAGGTCGAACTCCGACATCGGCTCCATGATCTTCGGGTTGTTGTACCCGAGCGGCGCGGCGGCGACGTGGCTCGTGAAGTCCAAGAGGACGTTGCCGTCGACGTCGGTGCAGAACGGACCCTCCGCCGGGGCGGAGGTGTCCCAGACGAAGTCGTAGACGTACGTGCTCGGGGCGGCGTGTTCGCGGTGTCGCTCGGCCCACTGCCGGGCGCGTCGCCCGGGCATCGCTTCGACGCTGGGGGTTACCGTCTCGCGGTCCATGACCCGCGGTACGGAGAGACATATGTTAAGAGATTCGTTACGATTGAGGAAAGATTTGCACCCGGGCTCCTCCGCCGGGCGACTCAGCCGAACAGCGCGACGGCCGCCGTGGTGACGCCGGAGAGAACGAGGACGACGACGCTCCAGAACGCCACCCGCCGAGCGAACGGTTTCGGTCCCGCCGCCGACAGCGCCGCTTTGACGACGATGCTGGATGCGGTCGCCAACAGCACCGCGATGACGGCGTCGGGCCCGCCGATGGTTCCGCTCCGGTAGAGGAGAACGGCCGACGTGGTCGCACCCGCGGAGGAGACGAGTCCCGAGGCGAACGCGCTGATGAACAGCCCCGTCGACCCGAACTCGGCCTGTGCGAGCGTCCCCGACGCGAGGATGAGCAGGAAGACGAACCCGAACGAGAGTGCGTTCTGCAGCGAGAACGGACTCTCGAGGTCCATCTCCACGTTCGCCTTCCAATCGGCGACGAGTGCGGCGATGGCGACGCTCCCGACGACGATGACGCCGAGCGGAACGACGGCGGTGGTCAGCGTCGGCCCCGAGGAGTTCAGCGTGAACAGCAGAACGATAGCGAGGTTTCGAACGGCCATCGCGGCGTTGGCGAGCAACACCCCGGCGACGCCGTAGGTCGCCGCTTCCGGTCGCTGGTTGACGTGGTCCAGCATCGTCCCGACGACGGCCGTCGAGGAGGCGAGACCGCCGAAGAACCCGGTGACCGCGATGCCGCGACTGCCGTAGCTTCTGACCACGGCGTAGTTGACGATGCCGATGCCGGCTACGGTGACGACCATCAACCACGCGACGCGAGGCTCCAGCGGGATGCCGTAGACGTCTATCTCGCCCGGCGGCAACAGCGGATAGACGACGAACGCGAGGATGGCGAACTCCGTCGACGACCGAAGCTCTTCGCGCGAGAGCGCGCCCGCGAATCCGTGTAGTTCGCGTTTGAGCACGAGCAACAGCGAGGAGACGACGGCGACGGTGACCCCCGCGAGCACGTAACCCGACGCGACGAGCGCACCGACGCCGTAGGCGACGAGCAGCGAGACGGACGTGGTGAGCGACAGCCCCTCGTCCTCTCCGTCGCGGAGACTCTCCGCCGCGAGGAGTATCCCCTGGACGATGACTAACACGCCGCCGACGGCCAGCAACGCCTCGCCGAGGTTCTCCTCGCGAGCGAGAATAGTGAACACCGCGGCGACGAGACTCGTCAGCGAGAACGTTCGGATGCCGGCGGACTTGTCCGACCACTCGCGCTCTAACCCCAGAAACAGCCCCAGCGCGGCGGCTAAGACGAGCCGGGCGACCGTCTCGTCGAGCGAAGGCGGCAACGGACCCCCCGACTGCAGAACCGATAGAGAGAGCATATCCCGTCTGCTACGTGACCACCCGTGTTAACTCTCCGGGCGCGACACCCTTTTGTCACCTCCACACAGCCTCTTGGTATGTCGACTGAGAAGGACGTCGATGCTCCGAGGACGCTTCTGGGTTTCGACCGCTCCCGACTCGGCTGGTGGTTCCTCGCGGCCCTCCTGGCTGTCGCCCTCTGCTACGTCGTGTACTCGTTCATCGGCACCGTCGTGTTCGGCCTGTTCATCTACTACGCGACGCGACCCATCTTCCGGCGACTCGACGAGCGGATTCATCCGCCGAGTCTCGCGGCCGCCGTCGCCATGTTCGCGCTGGTGCTGCCGGCGCTGGCGCTCGTGGGGTACGCGCTGCTCATCGTCGTCCGGCAACTCGGCTCGGTGACGGGCAACGGAATCAGTCCCGAACGACTCGGCATCGATCCGACCGTCCTCGAACAGCTCACGGAGTTGACGGACGTTCGAGCGCTACTGTCGGGCGATCTGCTCCAGTATCTCACGGCCTCGAACCTCCAGTCGGCGCTCGACTCGCTGGGTTCGGCGGCGGGGACGCTCGCGTTTCTCGGCATCGGGCTCATCCACCTGTTCGTGATGAGCGCGCTGGCGTTCTATCTGCTGCGCGACGACCGGAAGCTCGCCTCGTGGTTCGAGTGGCGCATCGCCGGCGAGAACAGCGTCGCCGTCGCCTACCTCCGCGCCGTCGACAACGACCTCAACAGCATCTTCTTCGGTAACATCCTCAACGCCGCCGTCACCGGCACTATCGCCGTTATCGCGTACTCGGCGTTGAACGCGTTCGCGCCGCCGGGCGTCGCCATCCCCGCGGCGGCGCTCGTCGGACTGCTGGCGGGCGTCGCCAGCCTCGTCCCCGTCGTCGGGATGAAACTGGTGTACTTCCCGGTCGCCATCTACATGGCGCTCGTCGCGCTGGTGCCGCCGTCGAACCCCGCCGGTCTCTGGTTCGTCGCCGCCTTCGCCGCCGTCTCGTTCGTTGTCGTCGACACCATCCCGGACCTCGTGCTCCGACCGTACGTCTCGGGCCGCTCCCTGCACGTCGGCGCGGTGATGCTCGCGTACACCCTCGGCCCGCTGCTGTTCGGTTGGTACGGTATCTTCCTCATGCCGGTGCTGCTGGTACTCGTCGTCCACTTCGCGCGCATCATCCTCCCGGAACTCGTCTCAGGCGACCCGATTCGGCCGTACGCCGTCGACCCGAGTTGGCTGCCCGGCGACCCGGTCGAGGACGCCGCGACCCAGCCGACAAACGGCGGTGAAGCGGTCTCGGGCCCGGTCGAGCGACGCCAGTCCCAGTCTCAGTCCCGGCCCCGGTCGACCGGGGCCGACGCGGCGGACGAAAACGGGGGCGTCGGAACTGACGGAACTGACGGAAACGAAGGCGACGCTGGCGATTCTGCGGCCGGCGCGGCCCCGAACTCGGAGAGCGACGACGCGGCGTCGGAGAGCGACGACACTTCCGAGGCGTCTGACGACGAGAAACAGTCGTGATGTAGTCGGCGAACTCAGTTCTCGACTTCGACCCCGGCGTCGGCTTCGCTCTCGGACTCGACGTACCGGGACTCCCAGTTCGAACGAGCGTTTATCTCGCGCCGTCCGCGTCGAGTGAGCGTGTAGTAGTTCGTGCGCCGGTCGCGCTGGCCTTTGTCCACCAGTCCTTTCTCGACGAGGGTGTCGAGATTCGGATACAGCCGACCGTGGTGAATCTCCTTCTCGTAGTAGTCCTCTAACTCCTCTTTGATGGCCAGGCCGTGTGGTTCCTCTAATCCCGCGATCACGTACAGCAAGTCTCGTTGGAATCCTGTCAGGTCGTACATCGGTAACGTCTACGCCGGTATTTCTGTCGGATTGAAATAAGCATATCGACTACCTCTTCCTGATACCGTCTCGTAACGGTTCTGCGCTCGGTCTCCTCCATCCCTGTACAGATAACTGAAGTGAATTATTGCCGGCAGACGGTCGGTTGTCCGGTGAATATGTCCAGGATTCGACCATGAGTTTCGGCGTCGGTCCGTCTCCGACGCCGGGGCTTCCGTCTCCGACCCGGAGCGTCTCAGAGGGTGCGCTGGGCTTATGCCCCAGGTCGACGTACGGTATCGTATGCCGGAAGAAGTACTTTTCAAGACGGAACATCGTCAGCGCCGTGCGGACGTCGCCAACTACCTTCGGACCGTCGCGGACAAACTCGACTCGGGCGACCCGATCACGCTCTCGGCCGGCGACCAGTCGGTGACACTCGACGTCCCCGCGCAGCCGACGTTCGAGGTGAAAGCCGAACGGGAGACGTCGGCGACGAGCGACTCGGCCGAACTCAGCGTCGAGTTCGAGTTGGAGTGGGACGAGGGTAGCAGCGGCGAAGGCGGTGTCGACGGCGAACTCAGCATCGAGTGACGCCGTCTACGGACGTCGAATTTTCCGGTAGCGGACGCTCGTGAGAGACGAACGCGCCGCTCGGAGTGTCGTGTATCAAAAGGAAAGCAAGCCACGCGAAATACCGCGTGGGTGCTTGCCGCCCTGAATTGGTCCCCGCTGACGCTTCGGCCCTCCAAGCGAAGCGTCACGACCATCTACCGCGCGTTTTTACTTAAACTTACCGACGGCGCGTGAGACCTTCGTTTTCGCTTAGATGTGTTCCTCTTCGAGCACCCAACCGAGTGCGCGCTTGTAGTACGTGAACATCTGTTTGACCCGCTCGTGACGCATCTCCTCGTCTTCGAGTTGCGTTTTGAGGAACTCGTACTGTTCTCGAACCTCGGCTTCGTTACGCATCGGTCGAACGTAGACCGACGACCACCAAAGAACCCGCCGCCGCGTAGCGTGATGTCGGCGCCGGGTGACGGCAGACGCCGCCTTGTCGCCGGTACCGGCCGCGTGATAGTGCCTCAGTTAGTCTCGTCCGCACCGCCTTCGGCCTCGACGGCGGGTCGGTTCCACGAACGACGGCTCGTGGTCAGGCACTCACGGTGAAGTACTGGTCTTCCCACTCGCGGCGTTGTTTGAGCAGTTCTTCACCCGATTCGGTGATGTCGTAGTAGTTCGTCCGACGGTCGATCGCGCCCTTCTCGACGTACTCTTTCTCGACGAGTACGTCCAGGTTCGGGTAGAGGCGACCGTGGTTGACCTCCGAGTCGAGGTACGACTCCAACTCGCCCTTTATCTGTTGCCCGGACGGCTTGTCCAATCCCGCCATCACGTACAGCAGGTCCCGTTGGAAACCACTGAGGTCGTTCATCATCGCGAATAAACTTCAACACCGCACAGTATAGTTCCTCGGAGGCTTACAAAAGCGTGAAAGTCAGTCTCCGAGGCATATTTTTGTCACGTCGGTCGCCGCAGCGGTGTCTCCGACTCCATCTCGACTCGCGGTGCGAAGACAGCAGCCAGTGTTGTTTTCCCTCGCGCGGGCGAAACGACTCCATGGAGATTCGGGGACGACGCGAGTGTGCGGAGTGCGGAACTCGCTGGTCGTACTACGAGACGGGCAGCGTCAGTTGTCCCGACTGCGGCAGCATCAGAAGCGTCGGCGTCGACGAGCGGAAACGACACACCGATTCGGCGGCGCCGTTGGAGTTGACCGACCTGAAGACGACGCTCGTCGACGGCGAGGTGGGAGACGTCGTCGACGAACTGAAGACCCGGCTTCGAGAGTACATCAGGAAGCGCGGCTTCGTCCGCGAGGGTCAACTCCACCCGCTGGACGACGAGATTCTCGTCGCGGCTGAGCTGCTGCACGCCGCCGACGTGTACGCCCGCTCGCGGGAGACGACCGACGCGGAGTATCTCTACGTCTTGACGCTCGTCGACGGCGTCGAGGCCGGTGACCGACCCGAACCGGCGGACGTGCCCCGGTCGATGGCGGCCGCTCGCGGCCTCGCGTACGCGACGATTATCTCGAAGTACCGCCGCGAGGCGGTGACGTGGCTCGAAGAGAACCCCGACGCGGAGGCGCAGTCGACGCTCGGCACGGTACGCGACCACGAGAAGCGAGTTCACGCGCTCGACGGCGACGTTCCGATGGCCGACTCGGAGGCGCTGGTTCGCGCGACGCAGGAACTCGGCGCGTACCTCGCCACCGACGACGTAGACGCGTTGGCGACGGCGCAGAACAGGCTCTCTCGGTTGGGGTAAGCCGACTCCGTCTACACCGTCGACGGGTCGCGTCCGTCGCTCCCGGGGATTTCGACCGACAGCCGTTCAGGGGAGCTCGACGTCGACGCCGGACTGCTCGCCGGCGGCTTTGACGGTGTTGTACAGCAGCATCGCACGGGTCATCGGACCGACGCCGCCGGGGACGGGCGTGATGGCGCTGGCTTTCTCCTTGGCGCTCTCGAACTCGACGTCGCCGACGAGCTCGTACCCCTTCTCCGTATCGGCCTCGTCAGACTCCGTCTGACTGCCCTCCGAATGCCGTTCGGAGACATCCACGCGGTTGACGCCCACGTCGATGACGGTGACGCCCTCCGAGAGCATCTCGCCGGTGACGAGCTCCGGGACGCCGACGGCGGCGACGACGATGTCCGCCTGCTCGGTCTTCGCCGCGAGGTCCTTCGTCCGCGAGTGGCAGACGGTGACCGTCGCGTTGCCGCCCTCGGCTTTCTGAATCAGGAGGTTCGCCAGCGGTTTGCCGACGATGTCGGAACGGCCGACGACGACGACGTCTTTGCCCTCGGGGTCGACCCCGGTCGCTTCGAGCAGTTTCTGGACGCCGTGGGGCGTGCAGGGTTTGAAGCGCGCGTCGCCGGCGACGAGGCGACCGACGTTCTCGGGGTGGAAGCCGTCGGCGTCCTTCTCGGGCGCGATAGAGCGGAGGACGCGTCGGGTGTCGACGTGGTCCGGAACGGGCATCTGCACGAGGATACCGTGGACGTCCGGGTCGGCGTTCAGGTCGTCGATGGTGTCGTACAGCTCCTCGGCCGGGGCTTCGGGGTCGAGCTCGACGTGGATGCCGTTTATGCCGACCTCTTCGCAGTCCCGTTGTTTCATCGAGACGTACGTCTCGCTGGCGGGGTCGTCGCTCATCAGCACGGTCGCGAGCCCGGGCGTCACGCCCGCGTCTGTCAGTGTCGAGATGGCGTCTTGGAGGTCCGCGCGAATCTCGGCGGCGATGGCGTTGCCGTCGATTATCTCGGTCATGAGTGAACTGGTGGCCGCCTTCGCCTTCAATGCTCGGATTCGTGCATACTATAGTTCTATATCTGTGAAATTTATGCACAAACTTGGTTGCGTCCGTGGGCACGTCGCCGGTTCGGTCCCGGGTCTCGACGCTCGTGCCGAAAGAGACGCGAGACGGCTACTCACGCCGGCAGTCCTACGTCGTGTGATTCGTCCGCTCACGCCGTGTTTTATCTCGGTCGTCGCCGTAGTCGGAGACGATGTACGACACGATTCTCCTTCCGACCGACGGAAGCGACGGCTCCGAACAGGCGGCGAAACACGCGTTCGACCTCGCGCGGCAGTACGATGCGACGGTCCACGTCCTCTACGTCGCAGACACGCAGCGAGACAGTCTCACCACGGTCGGCACCGAGGTAGTCGACGCGCTCGAAGCCGAAGGGCAGGACGCGGTGTCGGCGATCACCGAGAGCGACGTCGCCCACGGCGTCGACGTCGAGGAAGTCGTCGTCCAGGGCCACCCCGACGACGAGATTCTCGACTACATCGAGGACAACGCCGTCGACCTCGTGGTGATGGCGACCCACGGACGCAGCGGTCTCGGGCGTTACCTCCTCGGCAGCACGACCGAGAAAATCGTCCGCAGGTCGCCCGTTCCGGTGTTCACGGTCCGCGTCGAAGAGTAGCGACTGCCGTTTCTACGTCGGTTTCACTCGTACAGCGGGTGCGCTTCGCAGAGGTCCCTGACGCTCGCGCTCACGTCTTCGAGCACGGCGTCGTCGTCGTGGTTGTCGACGACGCGGTAGATGAGGTCGCCGACCTCGGCGGTCGCCTCCTCGTCGAAACCGCGGGTCGTGAGTCCGGGCGTGCCCGCGCGGATGCCGCTAGGGTTGAACGCCGAGCGCGTCTCGCCGGGGACGGTGTTGGCGTTGAGGACGACGCCGACCGATTCGAGCGCCTCCTCGGCCTCGCCGCCGGTGAGGTCGGGGTGCGACTCGCGCAGGTCGACGAGCACGAGGTGGGTGTCGGTGCCGCCGGAGACGACGCCGAGCCCGTTCTCCTCGAACGTCTCCGCCAGCGTCTTCGCGTTGGCGACGACGCGCTCCGCGTACTCCTCGAACTCGGGCTGCATCGCCTCGTGGAAGCCGACGGCTTTGCCCGCGATGTTGTGCATGAGCGGGCCGCCCTGCGCGCCGGGGAAGACGGCCGAGTCGACGGCTTTCGCGTGCTCCTCGCTCGTCATGATGATGCCGCCGCGACCCGCGCGGATGGTCTTGTGCGTCGACCCGGTGACGAAGTCGGCGACGCCGACCGGCGAGGGGTGGACGCCCGCCGCGACGAGGCCGGTGATGTGGGCGATGTCGGCGAGGTGGTACGCACCCACGTCGTCTGCGACGTCCTGGATGCGCTCCCACTCCACCGCACGCGGGTACGCGGAGTACCCGGAGACGATGATGTCCGGTTCGAACTCGCGGGCCTGTTCTTCGAGCGCGTCGTAGTCGATGTAACCCGTCTCGGCGTCGACGTGGTACTGCTCGACGTCGTACAGTTTCCCCGTGAAGTTCGCTGGGTGGCCGTGGCTCAGGTGGCCGCCGTGGTTCAGTTCCAAGGAGAGAATCTTGTCGCCCGGTTCGAGCATGGCGAGGTAGACGCCCATGTTCGCCTGCGTCCCCGAGTGCGGCTGGACGTTGACGTGCTCTGCGCCCCACAGCTCTTTCGCCCGGTCGATGGCGAGGCGTTCGACCTCGTCGGCGTACTCGCAGCCGGCGTAGTAGCGAGAGCCCGGGTAGCCCTCGGCGTACTTGTTGGTCAGCGCGCTGCCCTGTGCCTCCAACACGGCGCGACTGACGTGGTTCTCGCTCGCAATCATCGCCAGCGTCTCCTGCTGGCGAGTCACTTCGCCGGAGAGGGCGTCTGCGACCGCCGGGTCGACCTCGCGTACGTGCTCGTAGTCCATGTCTGTCGTGGCGGCTGAAATCACATTAAGTGTGTCCCTCTCCCCGCATCTTTCCGCTCTCCGCTCGGCGGCGCCCCCCGCCTTCCGCTCGGCGGCGACCCCCGCCTTTCTCACAACGTGCCCCCGAAGCTTCGCCCCCGGCCGCCCGGAACGGCAGACCCTCCGACGGTCGCCCGTCCACCGCGGACGATGCGGGCTCCGAACGCTCCCGAAACAGCCGATATCGGGTCGTAGGAAGCCGAAAAACCGGTTTTCTCCCCCTCCGACAGAGATATACGTCGCCGGTCGTCTATTTGTGTATCCGACATGATTTCGGTGGAGTCGACCGAACAAGGAATTCGAGCCGTTGACTCCTCGAAGACGTCTATCGACGTCGCCGCCGAGCGCTGGACGGAGACGGACGAGGGACCGACGGTCCCTCGGGAACCGGACGTCACCGTCTCCGGAACGACGACGCAGTTGCGCTTTCCGCCGGTGTTCGTCGTCGCCGAGACGACGGGGGGAGACAGCTACGAACTCGCCAGCGAAGTCGGGCCGATACCGCTCCCGTCGGACGAGTACGTCGTCCGCGTCGAGGGAAATGTACTGGCGTACGTCGCGTTCTCGGGGCCCGCACGGCTCGAGAAACCGAACTACGAGGCGTCGATACTCTCGTTCCCGGAGCCGACGTCGGTCACTCTCGGCTTTCGAAGCCGAACCCAGGAACCGGCCGAGACGGTCGTCGTTCCGCGGACGCCCGAGGGCATCGCGACGGCGCTGTCGCAGTTCCCGTCGGGACACCGGACGACGACCGCCGACCGGTCGTATCCGACGATGCGCGACCACCCGCCGCGAATCGCCTTCGGCGACGCGGTCTCGATTCCGGACGTCGTCTCCAGACGACGCGAGGAGACGGCCATCGAACTGCGCCTCCCGGCCAGTCTCGACTATCTCTTTCCGGCGTCGTCGCTGGCGCACTACCTCGGGGCGAGCGTCTCAGTCGACTCGGACGACTCGGACGACTCGGTGACGCCGCGAATCGAAGCCGCCGGCCGCGTCCACGAACTACCGACGCTCCCGTCGTTTCAGTACGAGACGGCGTCGCTGCTTCGGCGGACGTTCCTCCTGGACTGTCTGGTCAGAAACGCGGGTCCGCACGGCACCGACCTCGCCGAGTACCGGCTGCTCTCGGAGCTCGGTCTGGACGCCGACCGGTTGTACGCCGCTCCCGTGGCGGAGCGACTGAACGCCTACCTCGACGCGCCGTTCGAGCGCGTCTCCGAGGAGTTGCCCGAGTGGCACCTCTCGATGTACGTCGAACCGACGATGTCGCACGCGGAGACGCTCCCGTATCTCCTGCAGAACGTCCCGAACATCTTCCTGCCGGAGTCGACGCCGCTCGACGGCGGCGAGCGCCTCTCGCGATCGCTCGACGACTTCTATCGCGGTACTAAACCGTCGCCCAGAGAGTCCGTCGCCATCGACCTCACGAAACCGAAACTCGGCCCCGGCCGCACGCACGGGTGGCTCGCCGGCGGCGTCCCCATCGACGTGTTCAAGGGCATCCCCGAGGCGTACGAGAACCGGTTCGACTTCCTGGGCCGCGCCGGCGACTCCATCTCCGTCGTCGCCATCCTCAACGACAGCGGGATGAAAGACGAGCACGCCGACGCCGCCCGGATCTACCGCGAGCGCGCCGCTGACCTCGACATCGATATCGAAGTCCGCGAGCATCTGACGACGGAGGAGCTCGCGACCGTGTTCGAGACGCCGCACGACTTCGTCCACTACATCGGCCACTGCGACCGAGCGGGGCTGCGCTGTCCGGACGGTAACCTCTCGGTGTCGTCGCTGTCGGCATCGAACGTGCAGACGTTCTTCCTGAACGCTTGCGGGTCGTTCTACGAGGGAGTCGGCCTCGTCGAACGCGGTAGCGTCGCCGGCGCGGTGACGTTCAACCGCGTCGTCGACAGCCAAGCGGCGAAAGTCGGGACGATGTTCGTCCGACTGCTCGTCCACGGGTTCTGTTTCGAGCGCGCCATGCAGATGGCGCGTCGGCGCATCATGACCGGCAAAGACTACGCCGTCGTCGGCGACGGAACGCACGTGCTCGCGCAGTCGGACAACTACGTCTCCTCGGACGCCGTGCTCACTCGCCTCGACGACGGACGGTTCGAACTCCAGTACAGCGTTCACTCGCCGTGGGTCAACGGCGGCTACTTCCAGACGCACATCACCCCCGACGACGAGTCGCGGTTGCTCGGGTCGGTCGGCACGTACGTCCTCGAACAGACCGAACTGTGCGAGTTTTTGGAGCACGCCGACACGCCCATCGTCTACGACGGCGACATCCACTGGTCCGACGAACTGCTGACGCTGCTCCGCTCCTGAGCACCGAACCCCCGATTACGGACCGGTAGACGTACTGTGAGCGTTGTACGGCTCCACAAACGTCTCCGCGCCGACTGTCCCCTGCGTCCCGATTCCCAGGAGGAGTGCGATACAGACCACGAACACGCGCGGGTGTCGAGCGACGAACGTCGTCGCAGACGTTACGATGTGACTCCGTTCGGAATAGTTCTCTGACATATACGGCGAATTATGTAGCATGACGGTAGTTAACAATTGCGGAAAGTGTAGAATAACAAACAACCGGGGCCGTCGAAAGCGTTCTCGGGCGTTCTACGAATCCAACCGCGAATTAGCGTTAATATTAAATAATCACGCACCGTTTATGACCACAGCAACATGGCCTCGAATTTACTCGAAGAACAGATAGAGGATATTCTCAGCGCCGCGCTGGAAGACGCAGACGACGAACTGTTCGTCGTCGACCCGTCGGCCGAAGCGGTCGAGGAGCTCATCGCCGTCGCTACTTCGGTAGACACGGACCTGCCGACCATCCGGATGGTCGCCGACGAAGGAATCCTGAAAGACGTGATGGGCGACTTCATCGTCGCCAGCAACGCCGCCGACCTCATCGACGCGGGCGCGCTCTCGATGCGCACCATCGACGAGGAGATCGACAACGCGTTGCTCGTCACCAGCGACGCCGTGATGGCGCTGGTCACCGCGAACGACCGCGTCGCCGCGCTGACGACCGAAGACGCCGAGTTCGTCGACGCCGCCTTCGAGACGTACGAGACGCTCTGGGAGGAGTCGCCCGACTTCAAACTCCGCACGCCCCCGATTTCGCGCGTCCGCGACACGCTCGGAACCGAGATCGGCGACCAGGCGGAGTCGGACTTCGACGCCGTCCTCGCCTCGCTCGAAACCGCGCGCGGTGACGGCGACGGTCTCGACGAAGTCACCATCAGCCTCCTCGTCGCGGCGAAGAACGACGTCCTGCTGTACGACATCTCGAAGTGGGGCGAAGACGTCGGCATCGCCTCGAAGGCGACGTTCTCGCGCACGAAGACGAAGCTCGAAGACATGGGCCTCATCGACACGGAGAAGGTCCCCATCGACGTCGGTCGCCCGCGCCTCCGCCTCAAACTCGGCGACGACCGACTCCGCGGCGCCAGCGGCGACGAACTCGCCAGCGTCGCGATGAGCATGCTCAACTAAACCCACGTTTTTCCACCTCGGGGCCGCGCTTCGCGCAACCCACTCGGTGCAAAAACCTGGACTAAAAAGGCCGCGCGCTCGGCCGATGGCCTCGCGCGCGGTACTGTGGCACTACACCCGACAGCGGCCGCACCGTCTCCGCGACCGTATCCCCGCCACGTCGGCGTGCGGAACCCCGTCGAGTTCGACACGCCGAACGACGCCTTTTCTTTCCTCTCGTCCCTCTGGCGAGCCATGCACGTCGGTCTCGTCGGCTCGGGTCCCGCCGCGGAGTCGCTTCGCGCCGCGTTCGCGGACATCGACGCACAGGTCTCGGAAACGACACCCAGCTCCCTCGCCGACTTCGACGTCGGTGCCGTCGTCGCGCCCGCCGGAAGCGACGCGTTCGCGCGGGCGAACGACCTCGCCGACCGCTGGGTCGCCGTCGAGATCGGCGGCGTCGGGGGCCACCCCCTCTCCGCGCTCGACGCCTCTGTCTCCGTGTTCGACGCCGAATCGGGGTGTTTCCGCTGCCTCCGCGCGCGCGTCTCCTCGAACCTCGACGACGACGTGACGGCCGACCGCCCCCGCGGCGACAGGGCGGCGGTCCGCCTCGCCGGTGCCGTCGCGGGTCGGCGCGCCGTCTCGCTGCTCTCGGGCGACGGCGTCGCGGGAACCGTGGTCGAACTACCCGGCCCCGAACGGGAGTTCCACCCGGTTCCGGGCTGTGACTGCGCCGCTCCCCGCGACCGGACGCTCTCGTTCGCTCACCGCGACGCCGACCTCGACGACTCGCTCGCGCGGGCCGAGCGGGCGCTCGACGACCGGGTCGGCCTCGTCCGCAGCGTCGGCGAGCGCGAGTCGTTCCCGGTGCCGTACTACTTCGCACAGACCGCGGACACGACCGTCTTCTCGGACGCCCGGGCGGCCGAGTTCGCCGCCGGCGCCGACGCCGACTGGAACCCGGCGTTCATGAAAGCGCTCGGCGAGGCGTTAGAGCGCTACTGTGCGGGCGTCTACCGAAGCGGGGAGTTCGTCACCGCCCCGGAGACGAACCGCGCGAACCCGGTTTCGCCGCGGCGGTTCGTCCGCCCCGATGGGCGGGAGACGGCGGGTCGAGACGAGGCGATTCAGTGGGTCGAGGGGACCGACCTCGACTCCCGAGAGGCCGTCTCGCTCCCGGCGGAGTTCGTCCAGTTCCCGCCGCCGACCGAACGGCACAAGCCCGCCATCACGACCGGTCTCGGCCTCGGCAACTCGACGGTCGAAGCCTGCCTCTCGGGACTGTACGAGGTGCTCGAACGCGACGCGACGATGCTCGCGTGGTACTCGACGTTCGACCCGCTGGAACTCGTCGTCGACGACGACGGGTTCGAGGCGCTCGTCGGCCGCGCACGCGCGGAGTCGCTGTCGGTGACGCCGCTCCTGGTGACGCAGGACGTCGACGTCCCGGTCGTCGCCGTCGCGGTCCATCGCGGCGGTGCGAGTGCCGAGAGGGGGGAAGACGGAGCGGCCGCGTGGCCGCGCTTCGCCCTCGGCTCCGGGGCGAATCTGGACGCCACGGCGGCCGCTCGCTCGGCGCTCGCGGAGGCGCTGCAGAACTGGACCGAACTCCGTTCGATGGGTCCCGAACGGGCGGCCGGCGAGAGCGGCGCTATCGGCGAGTACGCCGACTTCCCGCGGGCGGCGCGTCGGTTCGTCGACGCCGCCGGCCGGGTACGCGCCGACGACGTGGGGACCGCCGAGCTGTCGGGTACCGAAGAGCTCGAAGCGGTCGTCTCGCGGGCGTCCGCCGCGGGTCTCGACACCTACGCTGCGCGGGTCACGACGCCCGACGTGGCGGCGCTCGGGTTCGAGGCGGTCAGAGTCGTCGCCCCGGAGGCGCAGCCGCTCTTTACGGGCGAAACGTTCTTCGGCGAGCGAGCGCGCCGAGTGCCGGCGGACCTCGGATTCGAGGCGCAGTTGGACGCGCCGTTCCATCCGTATCCGTAGCGCGCGAGTTCGAGACTCAGGTGTTCCGCCCGGAGGGGTCCTCGGCGTTCGAGATGCGCTCGCCGTCGCCGGGGAGCGACCGCCAGTTCCCGGTGTCGACGTTCACGTTCGCCGTGCCGCTGGTCTCGTCGAAGACGAGGTGCTGGTGCGGGTAGGCGAACTCCAGCGTCGCGTCGGACTCCTCGAACTGCGTCTTGATTCGCGTCTGGACCTTCGAGCGAACGGTGAGAAGCTTGTACGGCTGTTTCGCCCAGTAACGCAGCGTCAGGACGATACCGTGGTCGCCGTACTCGTCGAGGTAGCACGTCGGTTTCGCCGGGTAACGGGCGCTGCCGATGCGGATGGCGGGACCCCCCTCGATGACGTCCTCGCAGTTCCGCGCCGCCCGTTCGATGAGTCGTCGCGCCGTCTCGACGTCCGACTCGTAGGTGACCACGACGTTGAGCGTGAGTCGCGTCCGTTTGTCCTCCGCGGAGTGGTTGACGACGTCGCGTTCGCGGATCGAGGAGTTCGGCAGCACGAGGAAGGTGTTGTCGAGGGTGAACATCTTCGTGTACCGAATCGTTATCTCCTCGACGAAGCCGCGCTCGCCGCTGTCGAGTTCGATCATGTCGCCGATCTCGTACGGCTGGTCGGCGAGGATGAACAGCCCGTTGATGACGCTGCCGATGATGGGCGCGAGGACGATACCGACCACCGCAGTGAACACGGTCCCGAAGACGAAGATGTCGGGGAAGGTGACGTTGTACGCGCCGAGCGCGACGAACATCGAGAGGATGACGACGAGGACCCTGATGCCCGAGAGCACCAGCTGCGCGACGCTCTGGCGAGCGAACCGCTTTGCGACGGGACGACCGAGCAGTCGGACGACGAGTTTCGAGAGGTAGACGCCGGCCAGGAGGATGAGCAGCGCGAGGGCGAACCGCCAGCCCGGAATCTGCTGGAGCCACTCGGGGACGAGACTGGCGAGGAGCTTACCGACGCCCTCTGCGGTGCTCTCGGAGCCGTCGGGGGTGGTCGTCTGCTGGAGGACGACGGGCGGAACCGCCGGTACTCGACCCGCTATCATTGAGACACGTGACTCAGGCAACGCGAAAAAGCGTTGTCCTCCGGAGGCGACGCCGCGGCCGTACGAAGCGGGCGGTGGAGGGCGAGCGACGGGCGGCGGAGGGCGAACGACGGACGGTGGAGAGCGAACGACGGATGGCGGAGAGCGAACGACGGACGGCGAATCGCTAAATCCCCGTCCGTCGGTATCTGTGATATGGCCGCTTCGCAACCGACTCCACGACCGACGTTGGACTTCCACGTCACGCACGAAACCGAACCCAGCGAAACGCTCCTGGCGGGCTTTTCGACGTTCGGCCTCGCCGGGCTCACCGCCGTCGACTACCTCGTCGACCACCTCGAACTGGAACAGACGGGCCACATCACCGCCGCCGGTCTCCCCGCCATCACGCCGTTCGAGAACGGTCGACCCCGGCACCACACGCGACTGTTCTCCCGGTCGGACATCGACCTCACCGTGCTCGTCAGCGAACTGTTCGTCCCGGCGGCGGCGGGAAAGATGTTCTCGGACGCGATTCTCGACTGGACGGAGACCGCGAACGTCGAGGAAGTCGCCATTCTCTCGGGCGTACCGGTTCCGCACGGCCCCGAGCAGCACCGAACCTTCTACATCGCTACCGACGACTACCGGGAGTCCCGGCTCGCCGGAACCGAGGTTCCGCCGATGGGTAACGGCTTCCTCGACGGGACGAACGCGGCGTTCGTCGAACGCGGCCTCTCCTCGCCGCTCGGCGTCTGCGTCTACGTCACGCCGGTCCACGCGCAGGTCCCCGACGTAGAAGCCGCCTTGCGGCTGCTCGACACCGTCGACGAGGTGTACGACCTCGGCGTCGACACCGGTCCGCTCGAAGCGTTCGCAGAGCGCGTCCGACAGTACTACGGCGAACTGGCCGAGCGCATCGAGACCCGCGAGAGCGACACGGCCGAAGACCGAATGTACATGTAGCGCCACCGCTGCGGGGGACGTAGACCAGAACGTTGATAGCCGGTTGCGCCGAACGTTCAAGCAGCCCACACAACGTGTTTTCGGAACCGTGTGCTACTCATATTATAGTAAATCACTTACGTACGGAGTGTGGCCCGTTCATCATGGTCGACGACCTCCGACTCACGATGGAGCGTGTCGGCGAGCGCTTCAACCTCGGCGAGTACGAGATTGACGCGTACCTCGCCGTCTTGGAACACGGGCAACTGACCGCGAGCGAAATCGCCGACCGGACCGACATCCCGCAACCGCGGGTGTACGACACGGTTCGGAGCCTCGCCGACCGGGGACTCGTCGAACTCCGGGAGTCGCGGCCGATGAAGATCGTCGCGGTCGACCCCGAGAACGCCTTCGGCAACTTCCGGGACTCGTTCACCGAGATGGTCGAGGAACTCGGCGCGCGCTACACCGCCCCCGCACGCGAGACGGAGGCCGTCTCGCTCGTCAAATCGCGGTCGACGATTCTCCGCTACATCGAGGAGATCATCGACTCCGCCGAGTTCGAACTCGTGCTCTCGCTGACGCCGGACCTGCTCCAGCGCTTTCACGAGGATCTGGTCGCGGCGACCGACGACGGCGTGAGCATCGACCTGCTCGTCACGCCCGCCTCGCAAGCGCCCGACCCCGCGGAGTTCGACTACGCGGACGTCTGTACCATCGCACGAACCCGCCGAGGTATCACGACGCCCGTCTTGGCCGTCGCCGACGGCGAGTACTCCATCTACGCGACGCAGGACGCCCTCCGCGACGACCGCGACCGCTACGGCGTCATCTTCAACCGCTCGGCGCTCGGCTTTCTGGTCTCCGGCTTCTTCGGGACCGTCCTCTGGACGACGGCGGAGACGCTCACCGCCGACGGGAAGAACCGCCCCTTCCCCCGGCGCTACGCCTCGATTCGCCGCGCGGTGAAGGATATCCGCGACCTCGACGGCGAGTTTTACGCGACCGTCGAGGGCCGCGACATCGAGACCGGCGACCCGGTCGTCGTCGAGGGCCGAGTCGTCGACCTCGCCTTCGAGGACACCGAGGAAGTCGCCTCGCTCGTCGTCGAAACCGAGGACGGACCCGTCCACGTCGGCGGGCTGGTCGCGGCGCTCGAAGACGTCGAAGGTCAGGACATCCGCATCGGTCGCGAGGAGCCGCCGGGACGCGCCGAGCGACTCCGCGACGGCGCACAGCGCGCAGACGACGACTGATTCTCTCGGTTCAGAACTCGTACAGCAGTTCATCGCACTCCGCGCAGGCGAGCACCGCGATATCGGGCGAATCGTAGACGCCCATCGTCCCGCCGCAGCAGTTCCGCACCGTCGTCTCCTCGACGCTCCCGCCGCAATTCGGACACTCCGGCAGGAACATTCGGAGCGGATTCGCCGCCTGTGCGGCCACGCCGTCGTCGACGCCGCGCGACCGGAGCGCTCGAACGGCGGCCGTCTCCGAGATCGCCACCGACTCCGAGAGCCACGTCTTCGCCCCGTCGGCTTCGAGAACGACCCACTCGTCGTCGAGGTCCCACGTCGCCTCCGCGGGCATGGCGCTCGCGGCCGCGGCGGCGAGGGTTTCGCGGTCGCCGTCGCGCAACTCGGCCATCTCGGCGCTCCACTCGTCGGCGAACGCGTCAGTGAGGTACAGTTCGCCGTCGTCGGTGAACACGCCCGCAGCGCCGAGTTCGCGGACGAGCGCGTCGCCGTCGACGTCGTCGTCGGCCAACGCGTCCGAGCGCCGAGTCTCGGCGTCGTCGCCGTCGTCCGCGTTGTCGGTGTCGTCGCCGGAGTCGTCGGCGTCCGCGTCGCCAGTGCCGTCGCCGGAGTCGTCGTCGTCCGCGTCGCCAGTGTCGTCGGTATCTCCGTCGACAGCGCCGACGCGACCGGTTTCGACGTCGTCGCCGCCGGCGTCCGCGTCTGTCCCCGCCTCGGCGCTTCCGCCGTTGCCGACGTCGCTGAGACTACCGCTGCCGTCGTCGACGCCGTAGTCCGGCCCGAAGTCGAGGGGGAGACGAGCCACGAGTTTCGGCGCGAACGCCGGCGTGTACGGCACCGCGTAGCCGCGGAGGTAGACGAGGCCGGCGCCGACGAGGCCGACGAGAATCGAGAGTCCGTACGAGAACGGCGCGAGCAGCAGACAGACGACCGCGATAATCGCGGCGTTGACCCCGGTACACGGCCAACAACGACGCTCGCCGGTGTACTCGGGTCGCCGGACAGTGTCGAACAGTGGCATACCGACGAGTGGTCGCCGGGGTGACTTGAGGGTTCTGCCGCGCCGTCGCCCGATTCACATTTCGCCGCCGCCTCCAACACTTTTGCCGTTGGTCACCGAATCTCACGGTATGACGGAGATGGAGTACACGAAACTCGGAACTACGGGACTCGAAGTGTCCCGGTTCTGTCTCGGCTGTATGAACTTCGGGTCGGACGCGGAGTGGATGATGGACGACGAGGAGGCGAGCATCGAGCTCATCCACCGCGCGCTGGACCTCGGTATCAACTTCCTCGACACCGCGAACGTCTACTCGCGCGGCGAGAGCGAGGAGATAGTCGGGAAGGCCATCGAGGGGCGTAACCGCGACGAACTGGTCGTCGCCACCAAAGTGTTCGGCGAGATGGGCGACTACCCGAACGGACAGGGACTCTCCCGAAAACACATCCTCGACCAGGCGGAGGCGAGTCTGGAGCGCCTGGGAACCGACTACATCGACCTCTACCAGATTCACCGCTGGGACGACGAGACGCCCATCGAGGAGACGCTGTCGGCGCTCGACCACCTCGTCGAGACGGGCAAAGTGCGCTACATCGGCGCGAGCACGATGACCAGCTACCAGTTCACGAAGGCGCTGTACAAGAGCGATATCGAGGACTACGAGCGCTTCACCTGCATGCAGCCGGAGTACAACGCCGTGGATCGCCACGAGGAGGCGAATCTCCTACCCGTTTGCGAGGGCGAAGGTATCGGTGTCATCCCGTGGTCACCGCTGGCGGGCGGTTTCCTGACCGGGAAGTACGAGCGCGACGGCGACATCGAAGAGGGACTCCGTGCTGACACCGACGAGTACACGCAGGACCGCTTTACCGACGAGAACTGGGCGGTACTCGACGAGATTCGCGGCATCGCCGACGAGAAGGGGGTCTCGCCGGTACAGGTGTCGCTCGCGTGGTTGCTGCACAAACCGGTCGTCACCGCGCCCATCATCGGTCCGCGGAGCATCGACCACCTCGAAGAGAACGTCGAGGCGCTCGACGTGAGCCTCACCGACGCGGAAATGGAGCGAATCGAATCGCCGAAGACGCCCCACTGGCCGGTCGAACATAAAAATTGAACCACTCCATAACGCACGGTAGAGTGAGATTGACTCGATGTGGCCCCGATTAACGCTGCGGAAAACCGGTGACAGAGCCCTCGGAGGGGCTGAATACCACGAGTCAGTTAATTCACTACAACAGACGTAGTAACTGTGCCGAAAGTATAAATAAGTCCTATACCAAGAACTCAAACTGTAATGGTCGATGCTGACTCACGTGACAAGTCGAAGCGGCGAAGTGGTGTCTCCCGACGACGGTTCGTGCAGGCTGCCGGTACGTCCGGCGTCGCACTCGGCCTCGCCGGATGTATTCAGAGCCAGGACGACGGTGGCAACGGCGGTGGCAACGACAGCGGCGGGAACGGGAGCGCCGAACAACTCGACCCGGGTGCAGTGGACAACGAAGTCACCGTCCAGTGGGCGGCGGACTCCCGCGTCGCGGACAACGTCGACCGCATCACCGAGGCCCTGCGGAACGCCGGGTTGCCGGAGAACATCTCCATCGACATCCTCGGCGGGTCGCAGGTGACCGACGACCGGCAGAACCAGTATCAGACGTGGCTCAACTCCGGACAGGAGGAGCCGACGCTCCTGATGACCGACAGCGGGTGGACGATTCCGTTCATCGTCCGCGACCAACTGCAGAACCTCAGTCAATCGCTGCCGAGCGACTGGATATCGCAGGTCAACGACAACTACTTCGGTGCGAGCGTCGAGACGGCGAAACACCCCGACTCGGACGACCTGTACGCGATTCCGCTGTTCCCCGACTTCCCGACGATCCAGTACCGGAAGGACCTCGTCACCGACGCCGGCTACGACCCCGAGGGACAGAACTGGGCGACCGAGTCGATGACGTGGCAGGACTTCAACAACATGATCGCCGACGTCGTCTCGCAGAACGACGACGTCGAGATGGGCTTCAACTTCCAGGCGGCGTCCTACGAGGGACTGTCGTGCTGTGACTTCAACGAGTTCATCACCGGCTGGGGCGGCGCGTACTTCGGCGACCACAGCAACCTGTTCGGTCCGGTCGGCGACCGGCCCATCACCGTCAACGAGGAGCCCGTTCTGCAGTCCATCCGGATGATCCGGACGTTCATCCACGGGCAGGACGACGAGCACTCGCTCGACGGCTACCAGAAGATCTCGCCCGAGGCCGTCCTCCAGTGGCAGGAGGACCCCTCGAAGGCGCCGTTCGACAACGGCAACGCGGTCGCGCTCCGCAACTGGCCGTACTCCATCGTCGAGAACGGCGCGGAGGAGAACTACGGCGAGGACCTCGGCGTGATGCCGATTCCGTACGCCGTGACGCCGGACGAAGCCGAGTACGAGGGCACCGGCGGTCCCTCGGCCGCGCTCGGCGGCTGGCACATCTCGATGAACCCGAACTCGAGCACCGAGAAGAAGAACGCCGCCGCGGCCGTCATTCAGACGATGATGACCGACGAGTTCAACCTCGCGATGTTCGAGATTCTCGGGTGGATCCCGCCGAAACCGGAACTGCTCAACTCCGACCGCGCGGCGGAGGTGCCCGTCATCGGCCGCTACCTCGAACAGCTTCGCGTCGCCGGTGAGAACGCCGTTCCGCGACCGGTCACGGCCGTCTGGTCCCAGCAGTCCGATCAGATCGCCCAGGAGGTCAACTCCACGTACGCCCAGCAGAAGGCGCCCGAGGACGCGATGTCGAGTCTGGAGTCCACCCTCGAGCAGATCGAACAGAACGCCTAAGCGCCTGCCTCTCAACGTTAATACTTGTTACCAATGGCCACAGAACAGGAATCTCAGGGGACTGTTCGCGACGGTTCACGGTCCGGTCCGTACGTCTCTACAGTCCGCTGGATGGAAAACCTGAGCGAGACGGCGTACGCGTACTTGCTGCTCGTGCCAGCGCTGATACTGCTGCTGGTAATCGCAGTGTACCCGCTCGTCACGACGTTCTGGATGTCGCTGTTCGCCGACGCGTTGTCGGGTTCGGCTAATCTCGGTCAGTTCGTCGGTATCAACAACTACGTCGAACTCCTGACGAACCAACGAAGCTACGCGCTCCCGTCGGCGTTCATGCCCACGTCGCTGACGCCGAACGGGATATTCGCGAGCGCCCTCGGCGTGACGCTGATATTCACGTTCGTGAGCGTCTTCTTCGAGACGATCATCGGATTCGGACAGGCGCTCGTCCTCGACCAGGAGTTCCGCGGTCGGCGCTGGGTTCGCGTCGCCATCATCATCCCGTGGGCGGTGCCCATCGTCATCCAGGGGATGATCTTCTACCTGCTGTTCCAGCCCGGAATCGGTTTCCTCATCGGCACGAGCGACAACCCGACGCTGCTCAATCAACTCACGTGGATCGGGACGACGCCGCTGGCGAACACGGTGGACGCGACGACTATCATCATCGTCGCCGACATCTGGAAAACGTCGGCGTTCATGGCGTTGCTCATCCTCGCCGGGTTGCAGAGTATCGACCGCTCGCTGTACGACGTCGCGAAGGTCGCCGGCGCGTCGAAGTGGCAGCAGTTCAAGATGATCACGCTGCCGCTCATCATGCCGACGGTTCTGGTTGCGATGCTGTTCCGCACCATCGCGGCGATGCGCGTCTACGGCATCATCGAGACGACGTCGGCCTGTACGACGGTGCCGTCGCTGTCGTGTCTGGTCGTCACGAGCTTCAACCAACGCGCGTACGGGACCGCGGCGTCCGTCGCGTTCATCACAGCCGCCATCATCGGCATCGCGGTGTCCGTCTACATCGTGAAGTTCGCCGACGCTGAAGGAGGTGGATTCTGAGATGGGAAGCGAACCACAGACCGGCGACTCGACGACCATCGGCACCGGCGGCGACCGCGAACTGACGCGCGGGCCGTTCAGCCGCTGGGTCAGCAGTTCGATAAAGAACCCCGAGCGGACGTACCGTGCGATGTTCTACGTCCTGACCACGTTCTTCCTGCTCACGACGCTGTTCCCGTTCTACTGGCTGCTCGTGCTGTCGCTGACGCCGCCGCGGGCGCTGCAGAACGTCGGGCTCTACCCGCCGGGCGGGACGCTCAACTTCGAGTCGTTCATCGTCGTGTTCCAGCGCGTGCCGTTCCACATCTTCATGTTCAACAGCTTCGTGTTGGGCATCCTGACGACGGTCATCGTCCTGCTGCTGGCGAGCCTCGCGGGCTACGTCTTCGGTCGCCTCCGGTTCCCCGGACGCGGACCGTTGATGCTCGCCATCCTCGCCATCTCGTACTTCCCGCCGGCGGCGTTCCTGCTGCCGCTGTACAACCTCTTCACGGGGAACGTGGCCGTCGGCATCCCCGGAACGGGTCTCGCCGTCGGTTTCCCGGAGCTGTACAACACGCCGGGAGCGATGGTGTTGCCGTTCAGCGCGCTGTTCATGCCGCTATCGATCTTCATCCTCACGACCTTCTACGGGCAGATTCCCGACGGGTTGGAGGACGCCGCCCGCGTCGAAGGAACGACGCGACTCGGCGCGCTGTTCCGCGTCATCATTCCGCTGTCGGCGCCCGGTGTGGCGACGGCGGGCGTGCTCACGTTCATCAGCGTCTACAACGAGTTCTTCTTCTCGTTTTTGATGAACAACGGCGAACCCGGAAGCTGGGCCCCGCTCGTCGCGGGCATCATCGGCTTGCAGGGGCAGTACGACACGCCGTACCACCTGATGGCGGCGGCGAGTATCATCGGCGTGCTGCCGGTGGCCATCCTGGTCATCGTCGCACAGGAGAAAATCGTCAGCGGGCTCACGGCAGGAGCACTCAAGGAGTAAGACAATGGGAGACGTAAAACTCGAACACGTGACGAAACGGTACGAAGACGTAACGGCAGTCGACGACATGAACGTACACATCAGAGACGGGGAGTTCGTTTGCCTCGTCGGTCCGTCCGGCTGCGGGAAGTCGACGACCATGGAGATGGTGGCCGGGCTGACCAAACCCACGGAGGGGTCCATCTACATCGGCGACCGAGAGGTGACGAACCTCCCGCCGAAAGACCGCGGGGTGGCGATGGTGTTCCAGAACATCGCGCTGTTCCCGCACATGGACGTGTACGACAACATCAGCTTCGGCCTCCGGCTCCGCGACTACGAGAAGGAGGAGATCGACCGCCGCGTCGAACGCGCCTCCGACATCGTCCAACTGGAGGGGATGTTAGACCGCATGCCCGACGAGATGTCCGGCGGCCAGCGCCAGCGCGTCGCCATCGCCCGCGCCATCGTTCGCAACCCTGACGTGTTCCTGATGGACGAGCCGCTGGCGAACCTCGACGCGAAACTACGCGTCCACATGCGGACCGAGCTCCAGCGCCTGCACAAGGAACTGGACACCACCATCATCTACGTCACGCACGACCAGGCGGAGGCGATGACGATGTCGGACCGCATCGCCGTCCTCGACGGCGGCCAGCTCCAGCAGATAGATCCGCCGCTGACCTGCTACAACGAACCGCAGAACCTCTTCGTCGCGGGGTTCATCGGGTCGCCGGCGATGAACTTCCTCGACGGCACCGTCACCCAACAGGGCTTCGAGCACGACACCGGCGTCACCGTCGAGTTCGACCCCGCACAGATGGGCGTCGAGGTCGGCCAGGAGGTGACCCTCGGCGTCCGTCCCGAGGACGTCTACCCAATCGACCAGTCGAGCTCGGTCTCGCACCCCTCGATGAGCATCGAGACGACGACCGACGTCCTCGAACCGATGGGCGACGAGATATTCGTCTACCTGCTGTTGGACGACGACGGGTCGAGCATGGATATGGAGGCCGCTCAGCAGAACCAGCTGCTGATGAGCGTCGACCCCGACAGCGACATCGTCGAGGACCAGGAGTTCGACGTCGTCCTCGACCGGAGCAGGATTCACCTCTTCGACACCGCGTCGGGTCAGGCCATCCAGCACGGTCTGGTGAAGTTGACCAGCCCAGAGAACGTCACCGAGACCGGCGCGGAAAGCGACGACTGAACACCACACTACACCACAGATGGTCACCGAACTCGGACTGCTGTACATCGGGATGGTGACCCTGCTGTTCTTCTTCTGGGCGTACGGCATCGTGTCGTTCGTCCTGGATCTGAAGAACGTCATCATCCCCAAAGGGCGGCAGTTCCTGCGCGGCAGACGACGAATCAAGGAACAGAAAAAACAAGAGGAAGAGCGTGAAGAGCGCGAGCGTCAGTTGTACTGACAACACATGGAACGTGACGCTTAACACGTGTTGTAGTAAACGAGGAGTAGAGAATGACTTCGGACACGCCAGTACGGGTCGGGGTAGTCGGCCTCGGTAACATCGGCCACTACCACGCCGACCGGTTGACGGATTTGGGCGCGACGCTCGTCGGCGGCATGGACATCCAGGCCGACGCTCGACGACGCTTCGCCGAGAAGTACGGCGTCGAGGCGTACGACGACAAGTACGAACTGTTCGACGACGTCGACGCCGTCATCGTAACGACGCCGAACCGCTTTCACGAGGAGTACGCCGTCGCGGCGCTGGACGCCGGCATCGACGTGCTGTTGGAGAAACCGCTCGCGCACAACTTAGAGAGCGCCGAGCGCATCGCCGCCGCCGCCGAGGCGTCGGAGGCGCTCTGCATGGTCGGGTTCAACAACCGCTTCGCCAACCCGGTTCAGGTGATCAAGAGCTACCAGCGCGACGGCGAGTTCGGCGAGATGCAGCACGTCGAGGCCAACTACGTCCGCCGTCGCGGCATCCCCGGTCGCGGCTCGTGGTTCACCTCCAAGGATATCGCCGGCGGCGGCGCGCTCATCGACATCGGCGTCCACGCCATCGACCTCGCGCTCTACTTCCTCGACTTCCCCGAGATCGTCGAGGTGTCGGGCGTCACCCGCTCGCAGTTCGGCAACCAGGACGACTACGCCTTCGTCGAGATGTGGGGCGAGGACATCGGCCCGGAAGGGTTCGACGTCGACGACTCCGCGAGCGCCTTCATCCGCTCGGCGGACGGCCAGACCATATCGCTGGAAGTCGCGTGGGCGACGAACCGACCGACGAACGACGAGTTCGTCCTCCGGGGCTCGGAGGCCGGGGCGCGCTTCGACCGCGCGAGCCACGAACTGACGCTCTACGAGACGGGTAAGGACGGCACCGACCACCTGCGCGACACCGACATCCAGACGCAGGCCAACGACACCCACAAATCCGAACAGCGCCTGTTTCTCGAGGCCGTCGCCTCCGGCAACCACCCCGAGCGGAACACCGTCGAACAGGGGCTGGCCGTCCAGCGCGTCATCGACGCCATCTACCGCTCCTCGGCGGAGGGGAAGGCGATCCGTCTCGACGCCGGGTCCGAGGCCGCGCCCGAACTCGACTGAGTCGGTTCCGCGGGAGAACGCGTCCCGACGCGTGTCCGACGGTTTCGGTCCCTCCTCTCGTTGCGCCCTCCTGAAGTTTTATCGACGCCCTGAACGTAACAACGGACATGGACATCGGAGTACTCACCGTCCCCCTGGGCGGCCAGTCGCTCGAAGAAGCGCTCGACTACCTCGACGACATCGGCGTCTCCGCGGTCGAACTCGGCGTCGGCGGTTACCCCGGCGAGGCGCACGTCGACCGGCGGGAGCTGCTCGACGACGAGAGCGCCCGCGAGGAGCTGCTCGAACTCGTCGACGGCCACGACATGTACATCAGCGCGCTGGCGACGCACAACAATCCGCTGCACCCCGACGAGGAGACGGCCGACGAAGCCGATACCGAACTCCGCGAGGCCGTCGAACTCGCCGACGAGCTCGACGTCGACGCGGTCACCTGCTTCTCGGGTCTGCCCGCCGGCGGTCCCGACGACGAGATGCCGAACTGGATCACCGCGCCGTGGCCGACCGAGCACGCCGACGCCCACGAGTACCAGTGGGACGTCGCCACCGACTACTGGTCGGGACTCTCGAACCACGCCGCCGACCACGGCGTCCAGCTCGCCATCGAGATGCACCCGAACATGCTCGTCTACGAACCGTCGGGGATGCTGCGCCTGCGCGAGGCGACCAACCAGTACGTCGGCGCGAACTTCGACCCCTCCCACCTCTACTGGCAGGGAATCGACGTGCTCGCCGCGATCCGGTACCTCGGCGAAGCGGGGGCCATCCACCACGTCCACGCGAAGGACACCCGCGTCTACGACGACCGGTCCCGAATCAAGGGAGTCCTCGACACCACGTCGTACACCGAGGAACCCGACCGCTCGTGGCTGTTCCGCACCGTCGGTTACGGCCACGGCGAGGAGCACTGGAAGGACGTGGTGTCGACGCTCCGGATGGTCGGCTACGACGGCGCGCTCTCCATCGAGCACGAGGACTCGCTCACGTCGTCGCGCGAGGGCCTCGAAAAGGCGGTCGAACTGCTCCAGCGGTCGGTGTTCGAGACGACGCCCGGCGAGGCGTACTGGGCGGAGTGAGCGGTCGGCGGTCGACGCTTTTCAGAGAACGCTCGGCAGCGTTTCGGGGAACAGCGTCTCTCCCGCGTCGGTGAACTCCGACAGCGGTTTCCACAGGCAGTCGAGGTCCTCGCCGGTGTCGGGTTCGTGGGCCGTAAAGGAGTCCATCTGGTAGGGCCACTGCTGGACGAACTCCGCGCCGTAGACGCGCTGAATCTCGTGGCACTGCTCGCCGTCGACGGTGAACACTCCCTCGAACGTCCCGAGCTCGTGAACTCTCGTCAGTTCGACCTCCAGCTCCTCGCGGAACTCGCGGCGAAGCGCGTCGACGCTGTGTTCGCCGAACTCGACGCCGCCGCCGAGCGGTCGGTAGTACGTCCCCGACTCCTCGGACGCCGCCTCGAAGACGAGGAGTTCGTCGTCGCGGCGGACGACGCCGAGGGCGACGACGCGAATCCGTTCGTCGGCGTCTCGGCTGCTGCCGTGCGGCGATTCGACGGAGGACAGGTCGCTCATGACCCGACGAAGACCCCACCCCCGCAAGAAACTGCCGGATATGAAACCCTAAGCCGCCGCCGCGTGAAGTTGGCTCATGGCTCTGACAGTCGGTATGCTCGGCTATCGGTTCATGGGACAGGCACACTCGAACGCGTTGGCGCGCCTCCCGATGTTCTTCCCGGACGCGCCCGAGGTGGTTCGCCACACGCTCGTCGGCCGCGACGAGGAGGCGCTGGCGGACGCCGCCGACCGCTTCGGCTTCGAGCACACCGCCACCGACTGGGAGGACGTCGTCGACGAGGTGGACGTGTTCTACAACCTCGGGCCGAACCACCTCCACGCCGACCCCTCCATCGCGGCGCTGGAAGCCGGGAAACACGTCCTCTGCGAGAAACCGCTCGCGCCGACGCTCGACGAAGCCGAACGGATGCGCGACGCCGCCGCCGACGCGGAGGGCGTCGCCGGCTGCGCGTTCAACTACCGGTTCATCCCCGCCATCCAATATGCCAAAAAGCTCATCGACGACGGCGAACTCGGCGAGATTCGCCACGTCGACGGCCGGTACATGCAGGACTGGCTCGCCGACCCCGACGCGCCGTGGGCGTGGCGGATGGACAAAGACCTCGCCGGCAGCGGCGCGCTCGGCGACCTCGGCGCGCACACCGTCGACCTCGCGCGCTTCCTCGTCGGCGAGCAGGCCGGCGACATCGCCGAGGTGGGCGGAAGCCTCCGAACGTTCGTCGAGGAGCGCCCGGTTCCGGGCGAGGACGAGACGCGCCCCGTCACCGTCGACGACGCCTACACCGCCGAAGCGGAGTTCGAGAACGGCGCGATGGGGACGTTCGAGGCCTCTCGCGTCGCCACCGGCCACAAGAACGACCACACGATTCGCGTCCACGGGTCGAAAGGGAGCCTGCAGTTCTCGCTCGAACGCATCAACGAACTGGAGTTGCTCAGAGAGGGCAACCGCGGCTACGAGACCATCCTCGTCACCGACGAGGACGACCCCTACGTCGAACACTGGTGGCCGCCGGGCCACGTCCTCGGCTGGGAGCACACGTTCGTCCACGAGAACTACGAGTTCCTAAGCGCGGCCGACTCGGGCAGCGAGTTCCACCCGTCGTTCGAGGACGCCTACGAGGTCCAGCAGGTGCTCGACGCTATCGAACGGAGCGACGAAAACGGCGAGCGGGTCGCGCTCGACTGAGTGGTCGAGATTTTTCAGTAGTGCCGCGTCTGCTCGTCGGTGATAACCTCGTCGATGAGCGAGACGGGCGTCGCGTCGTAGGCGGGGTTGTCGATACTGAAACCCTCGGCCGGTTCCAGCATCACCTCGGCGGGCGAGCGGAACTCGTTCTCGAACCGGAAGCCGTCCTCGATTATCTTCGCGCCGGAGCCGACGATGGTGACCGGGACGCCGACCTCGTTTGCCGCGGCGACTATCGGGAACGTGCCGATTCGGTTGTACAGCACGTCGTCGACGATGCAGTCCATCCCGATGATGACGCGGTCGCACTCTTCTAACACGTAGCCCGAGGCGCTGTCGACGATGAGGTGGGTGTCGACGCGGTCCATCGACGCGAGCGTCCGCGCGGTCTTGCGTCCGAGGTACCGCGGCCGCGCCTCCGTCGCGTACGCCGTCAGTTCGATTCCGTCCCTGACGGCGATTTCGACCGCTTCGAGGACGGTCGAGGAGTAGTCGTGGGTGAGGAACGTCTCGCCGTCCTCGAACGTCTCGGCGGCGGTCTCGGCGGCGCGGCGCTTGCCGCGTTCGACGTCCTCGACGACGCGCTCTATCGTCTCTCGCGTCCGCGCCTTCGCCTCGTCCACCGTGTCGGTCTCGTCGACGACGCTCTCTGTGACCTCTCGCATCGCGTTGTACAGCGAGGCGTGCGAGGGGTTCGCCCGACGGAGCGCTCCCGCGTTCCGTTCGAGGTCGCGCTCGTACTCTTCGAGCGTCGCGAACTCCCTGTCGAGTAGCTCCGAGAGCGCCCGTGTGGCCTTGACGGCGACGACGGAGGAACTGTGGGTCTGCATCTCCCGGATTTCCTCGACCGTCTCGTCTATCATACTCGAACCTCTGCCCCTCGGTGCAAAGAGTTTCCGGGAGGCGGAGAGCGGTTCCTCCATTCGCCGACCGCCGCGAAACCCAAGTGCCAGCGGTCCCTACGGAACGCGATGAGTTTCACCGTCACCTACTACTGCCCGCACTGCGAGACGCTCGTCGAACTCGAACGCGACGAGTATCTCGCGGACAAGGCGGTCACGCCGTACCCGCTGGAAGGCTGGGAGTACGCGACCCCCGACGACGCCTACGAGGACGCAGACGGGGTAAAACTCGTCTGCGGCGAGAGCGATGCCTCCTCGGTGACGTTCAGGCCGAAGGGGTGGATACCGGGCGACGGGAGCGCCGAGAACGTCGAGAACGTGGAGAACACCGAGAACGTGGAGAACGCCGAGAGCACCGAGAGTGCGGCGGGAGGCGGTAACGCCGGCGACGAAGTCGACGAACCGACGGGAGCGGACGGCGACGGCCAAATCGGCTGTGGCCGCGCGTACTACCTGAGCTACGTCAAATACGCCGACGGACAGGAACTCGACCCGCGTCGCCCCTCGGAGTTCGTCGACATCGGCGGAGACGGCCGAACTGGGCCGCGTGAGCCGTCTGGACCGCCGGGTCCGGGTGGCTTCTGGTCCTGAACCGTCTGACGGAGTGCCTAATCTATTGGGCAGTGGTGGTATGCCGTCGGAACCAGTCTGTAGGAGTACGATGGATTCCCGAAACCCGAAACGTCGGAACACCCGACGCCCTCCACGCGTCGAACGTGGAGTTGGGAACGAGCACGCCACGGAATCGAGCGGTGCGGAAGTGACGTGTGCGTTCGACGAGGTAGACGGAGAGAAATCGCTCGTCGTCGCCGACATCGGCCGCGACGACGCGTGGCTCGCGATGAGTGCATCAACCTGCGTCGAAGTCGGTTCTTGGCGGTGATCGTCATGTCTGAAACACTCTCACGAGACTACAGTAGCATCCGCTCGAACCTGCAGCGACTGAACTCGCGAGTCAGAATCCCGTCGCGCGAACACGCGCCCGAACCGGCTCGTTACGACTGAGTCGCGTCTCACGCGGCGGACGCTGCGAAACGGCGCTCCGAGCGACGGTGTGAGAGCCGACCGTCGACGGCGGTTCTCACCCTTTGATGTTGCAGACCGGGTAGGTTCGCGCAACCTTGTCGCCGATGCCGAGCGCGTCGGAGACGCGGACCACCTCGTCGACGTCCTTGTAGACGCCCGGCGCTTCCTCGGCGACGGTCGCGCCGCTCTGGGCCTTCACGTAGATGCTGTTCCGGTCGCGGAGCTCCGTCTGTACCGTCTCGCCCCAGTACTCCTTTTTCGCGCGGGTTCGACTCATCACCCGGCCCGCGCCGTGGGCCGTCGACCCGAACGACAGCGACAGCGACTCCTCGCCGCCTCGGAGCACGTAGCTCCCCGCCCCCATGCTTCCGGGGATGATGACGGGTTGTCCGACGTCGCGGTACGCCTTCGGAACCTCGGGGTGACCCGCCGGAAACGCCCGCGTCGCACCCTTGCGGTGGACGTACAGTTCGCGCTCCTGGCCGTCTACGTCGTGGTGCTCCTTCTTGGCGATGTTGTGGGCGACGTCGTACAGCAGTTCCATCTCCATCGCCTCCCAGTCGCGGCCGAAGACGCGCTCGAACACCTCACGGGTGCGGTGCATCACCAACTGCCGATTCGTCCACGCGAAGTTGATGGCGGCGCACATCGCGCCGTAGTACGCCTCGGCCAGTTCGCTTCCCGCGGGCGCGGCGGCCAGTTCCCTGTCGGGTAACTCCGCGAGCAGGTCGCCGTGGCGCTTCTCTATCTTCCGGAGGTAGTCGTTGCACACCTGGTGGCCGAGGCCGCGACTGCCGCAGTGGATGAGCACGACAATCTGGTCCTCGGCGAGTCCGTACGCGTCGGCGACGTCCTCGCGGAACACGTCGGTGACGCGCTGGACCTCCAGAAAGTGGTTGCCGGAGCCGAGACTCCCCAACTGGTTCTTGCCTCTGTTCTTCGCCTTCTCCGACACCGCGTCGGAGTCGGCGTCCGGTCGCCGCCCCTCGTCCTCGCAGTGCAGGAGGTCGTCCTCGACGGCGTACCCCGCTTCGAGCGCCCAGTCGACGCCGCGCTCCAGGACGGCGTCCACCGTGTCGACGTCGGATTCGACGACGCCGCCGCCGCCGAGTCCCGAGGGAATCGCCCGGAACAGCGCGTCGACCAACTCCTCCTCGTGGCCCTGCAGGTCGTCGTAGGAGAGGTTGGTCTTCATCATCCTGACGCCGCAGTTTATGTCGTACCCGACCGCTCCCGGCGATATACAGCCGTTTTCGACATCCGTCGCCCCCACGCCGCCGACGGGGAAACCGTAGCCCTGGTGGCCGTCGGGCATGCAGAGCGCGTGTTTCGTCATCCCCGGCAGGTGCGTCGCGTTCTTCAGTTGTTGGAGCGTCCTGTCGTCGCCGATCTGTTCGAGTAGCTTCTCGCTGGCGAGGACGCGAGCGGGGACGCGCATCCCGTCCTCCCGCGGAATCTCCCAGACGTACTCTCGGACCCGTTCGAGACGGATGCCGTCGAACTCGCGCGTCGTCATGTGGCAGTGTAGCACGAGAGTCGGTGAATACGTTGCCCCGAGTCGTCTCCGCTGACCGTTCACCGGACGTAGGTGTTCGACTGGCGGTCGGCCTCAGTCGCCACCGGTCTCAATCGCCACCAGTCTCAATCGCCACCGGCCTCAATCGCCACCGGCCTCAATCGCCACCAGTCTCAGTCGCCCCCGGTCTCGGTCCGCGGCGACGTCCGTTCCGAACGGGTCTCCCGCGCCATCCACGCGTCGACCGAGAACGGCCCGCCCCCGGTGACCAGCAGCGCCGAGACGAGACCGAAAAGCGAGATGTGCGCCAGCACGGGGTCGTCGGGCAGTCCGAACAGCGTCGTCGTGAAAAGGCCGAACGCGACGAGCGACGACGCGCGCGTGAACGCGCCGAAAAGCAGCGCGAGACCGACGACTGCCTCGGCGAGTCCGGCGCCGACGACCCACAGTTCGGGGAGGACGGGAACGACGGCGGTGAGGTCGTACTTCTCGACGACGGCGAGCGCCTCGACGGGGTTCATCAGTTTCTGCGCCACTCCGAGATAGACGAACGACAGGCCCATGCCGACGCGCAGAATCGTCGGGACGAACGGACGGTACGGCGCGATACGGCGCTCGAAGGGGACGGCGACGCGCCGGTAGAAGGGGTCGACGCGCGAGTAGAGCGTCCGGTCGTCGTCGGCCATCCGCGCGATGAGCTGGTCGGCGCTCGGACGGCCGCCGCCGACGAGCACGATGGCGAGGAACGCCGGGACGTACTCGAAGGCCAAGAAGAGCTCCGGACGGAACGCCAGGCCGACGAGGTACCCGACGAGACCGACGACGGCGGCGAGACGGGTCGCCAGTCCGAACAGGAGCAGAAAGCCGACGGCGACGCCGAACAGACGGGTCGGCGCGGGTACCAGCGGCGTGAAGAAGTAGCCCGCGAAGCCCGCCCCCACGAGCGGGAGGCCGACGCTCAACCGGAGTAGCCACGGCAGCAGGTCGCGGTAGTCGTCCATCACCGCGCGGAACGCGCGGATGTCGTCGCCCGCGGGCCGGTATCGGAGATACCCCGCGGCGGCGACGACGACCCCACCGCCGGTCCCGAGGATCAGTGCGAGACTCAGCGGGTCGGACGCGACGGTCGCCAGCAGGCGGACGGCGTTGCCCGCGCCCCCGCCGTCGACGACGTATTTCACGTGTGCACTCGCGACACCGGGTGACAGGAGCAACGCGGCGGTTGCGAACGCCGCCTGCAGCGTATGGCGTCTCATGGTCGAACCTCCGAAGCCGACGCTTCTAAATCCTACGCACGTGTCCGCTTTCGGCGGAAAAATGGACGAACGTCCGTGACGGATGCGCGACCCGACTCCCGCATCTGCCGGCTCTTCGCGAGAGTCCGACGCGAATTCGGGTCAGACGTCGAAGACGACGTACGCGCGCCAGCCGCTCGCGGTCTCTTCCAGTCTCATCTCCGAGTAGGTGACGGCTTTCACCTCGCGCGCGCCGAGACCCGACAGCGGGACGCCGCGAGCGTCGGCGTCGACGACCCACTCGTCGCCGTCGCGGCGGACCGTCGCGCGGTTCTCGACGGGGAGCACCGCTCGGACGTCGCGTTCGTAGATGAGTTCGTCCAGGTAGTCGAACAGCGCCGCCTCGCGGCTCTCGGCGCGGACGCGCAGCGAAAACCGGTCGCCCGCGTCGGGAATCGTCTCGCACATCGCCGCCGCGAGACCGTCGGCGACGGCCCCGAAGACGGCATCGAGCGTCGGCGCCGAGGCCGCGACGGCCACGTCCGCCGTGTGCTCGCGCAGTTCGTAGCTCACGTACGAACGGTCGGCGGCCGCGGTATTATTCGCTGTCGCCGCTCCGCGTAGCGAGTCCGCCGCCGTCGCCGTCGACGGCGCGTTTCCCGCTCGTCTCGGGGTCGAGTCCGTCGTTCGACTCGTCGGCACCGTCGCCCGCCGAGTGCTCCGGCTCCGCGTTCGCCTGTATCGCCGAGAGACTCCGGAGTTGGCTCTCCGAGAGTCCGACCTCCGTCCCGGAGGCCGAGCCGATGGCGACGCCGCTGGTCACGATGGCGCGAACGCCCTCCTCGACGGTCATCTCGACGTCGTGGACTTTCGAGGCCGGGACGTGGACGAGGTGACCGCCCATCACCGGGTTCGGTGCGAGCGGGAGAAACATCGTCAGCATCTCGTCGTGGTCGGTGCTGTCGGTGAGTTGTCGCGGCGTCTCCGTGGTGACGAAGCCGAGCGTGTAGACGCCGTCGGCGGGGAACTCGACCAGTTTCACGTCGCGGAAGTTCTGAACGTCGCTCTCCAGCACCACGTCGCTCATCTGTCGGAAACTGTCGTACACCGCGCCGACGCCGGGGACCGCGCCGAGGACGGCGTCGAAGTAGTCGACGGCGCGTTCGCCGTACTTCGAGCCTTCGACGACGAAGCCGACGAAGAGGACGAAGCCGAACAGCACGACGGGCGTGAGCAGTTCGATGGCCAACTCCCGGTCGACGTACTGTGCGGTCGGGACGTTCGACGTCCACGGGAGTTGTATGAGAAAGTCCGAGAGGAGGTCGAGATACTTCGAGACGATATCGAGCGCGACCATGAAGACGACGACGGTGATAACGAGCGGAATCACGACCGCGACACCGGAGACGACGGCGTCTCTCACCCGTGTCTCTATCGACCGCTTGACGCGCCGTTCGACGCCCGGCCGTGACTCATCCATACTACTCTACACGCCAGTACGTCACTAAAGAACTTCTTCAGTGGACTGTCAGACACCGGAGAAGGTCGTCCGGGACGGTGGACTTATAACTACCTCGATTCTACGGTGTGGTAGTGAGCGTCAACGTCGAACTGCGCGTCGACAAGCCCGGGCAAGCCCAGTACGGGGAGGACGCTTGGGCGCTGAAAGAGCGCATCCACGAGCGGGAGGACGTGCTGAAACAGCGACGCGGCTTCTTCATGGACGCGTACCGGCGCTCGAAGACGCATCTGTTCTACGAGGACGAACGGCTCGTCGGCTTCGTCTCGACGCGGCGCGACGGCTACATCCTCTTTCTGGCCGTCGCTCCCGAGGTTCGCGGCGAGGGGTACGGTCAACGGTTGGTCGCCACCGTCGCCGACGAGCACCGGACGGTGACCTGCCACGCGCGGACGACGAACACGGCGGCGCTCGACTTCTACGAACACATCGGTTTCGAGGTGAGCCGCCGCATCGACAACTACTACGAAGACGGCGGCAACGCCTACTACCTTCGACTCGGCGAGAACGGCGGGATTCGCGAGAAACTCTCGGAGTTCGTCCGCCGGTGAGCGCGGTCCGGGACCGACGACAGACCAAGACGACCCCGCGAGCCACGGCGAACCGTGACACGGGACCGCAATTTCGACGTTGCATCCGGTATTTTTAATAGTCGAACCAGTGGCGTACAGGGTATGAGCGGACGACCCCTCGACGTACTCGAGGCATCTCTGAACGAGCCGGTCACCGTGCAGCTGAAGGACGGTACCTCCTACTTCGGCACGTTGGCGGGCTACGACCAGCACATGAACGTCGTACTCGAGGAGAGCCTCGAAGACGACGACGACGGGCTCCTCGGTGGCCTCGACGTCGAGGAAGTCGAAGACACAACGATTATACGCGGCGATAACGTGGTCACGATAACAGCATGACGGGAGCAGGAACCCCGAGTCAGGGCAAGAAGAACAAGACGACGCACGTCAAATGTCGTCGCTGCGGCGAGAAGTCCTACCACGTGAAGAAGAAGGTCTGCTCGTCCTGCGGCTTCGGCAAGTCGGCGAAACGTCGCGAGTACGCGTGGCAGTCGAAAGCGGGCGAGTAACCCCGCTTCCTGCGACGTTCTTTCTCTCTCAGCTACCTCCCGAAGCGACGGCCATCGTCCCCGTTTCGGCGTTTGGCTCCGCGTTCTCCTCCGACTGCCACCAGCGACGTCTCTAACCGAAAGACGGCGACCGGTGCCCGAGTGGACACGCGTCGCCGTGGCGGTCAGTCGGCGATTGCTTGACCACGATTGTGCATATATGTGGTCGGCAGCAGTCGAAATACAGCACAACCACGGGTGTTTTTACCCGTGGGCCTCACACTCACTCCTATGCATCAGGGGCGGGATATCCGTCGAGTCGGAGACGGTCTCAACGAGAAGTGCGGTGTCGTCGGCGTGTCGCTCGACGAACGCGAGGCCGCGCGGCCGTTGTACTACTCGCTGTACGCGCTCCAACACCGCGGTCAGGAGTCGGCGGGTATCGTCACCCACGACGGGTTCCAACAGCACAGCCACGTGGAGATGGGTCTCGTCGGCGACGTGTTCGACGAGGAGTCGCTGTCGACGCTCCGCGGCACCGCCGGTATCGGCCACGTCCGGTATCCGACGGCGGGCGGCGTCAACAGCTGCTGTGCGCAACCGTTCGCCGTCTCGTTCAAATCCGGTTCGTTGGGCCTCGCCCACAACGGCAACCTCGTCAACGCCGACGAACTCCGCTCGGAACTGGAGAACCTCGGCCACGCGTTCACCTCCGAGGGCGACACCGAGGTCATCGCCCACGACCTCGCGCGAAACCTCCTCGAATCCGACCTCGTCCGCGCCGTCAAACGCACGATGGAGCGAATCCACGGCTCCTACGCGCTCACCATCAGCCACGACGACACCGTCTTGGGCGTTCGAGACCCCGAAGGGAACCGTCCGCTCTGTATCGGTAAAGTCGACGGCGGCTACGTCATCGCCTCCGAGTCGGCCGCCATCGACACCCTCGACGGCGAACTCGTCCGCGACGTGCGACCGGGCGAACTCGTCGTCCTCGAAAACGACGGCAGCGGCTTCGACTCCTACCAACTCGTCGAGAAGGAGAACTCCGCGCACTGCTTCTTCGAGCACGTCTACTTCTCTCGACCCGACTCGGTTATCGACGGGACGCTCGTCTACGAGGTCCGGCGGAATCTCGGCCGCGCGCTCTGGGAGGAGAGCGGCGTCGAGACCGACGTGGTGATGCCCGTCCCCGACTCCGGGCGCGCCTTCGCCACCGGCTACGCCGAGGCGGCGGGCGAGACGACCGCCGCCGGCGAACCGCGGGCGGAGGACGACGACGGCGTCGAGTTCGCCGAGGGGTTGATGAAAAACCGGTACGTCGGTCGGACGTTCATCATGCCGACGCAGGACGAACGCGAACGCGCGGTTCGGCTGAAACTGAACCCGATTCGCAGCACCGTCGAGGGCAAGACCGTGACGCTCATCGACGACAGCATCGTCCGCGGCACGACGTCGACGCAGTTGGTCGAACTCCTGCGCGACGCCGGGGCCGAGGAGGTCCACATGCGCATCGGTGCGCCGCCCATCGTCGCGCCCTGTTACATGGGCATCGACATGCACACCCGCGGAGAACTCATCGCCGCGGACCGCTCCGTCGCGGAGGTCCGCGACGAGATCGGCGCGGACAGTCTCGGGTATCTCTCTATCGACTCTATCGCCGACTGTCTCCGGAAATCGCGCGCGGACCTCTGTCTCGGCTGCGTCACCGGCGAGTATCCGTACGACATCGACGGTGAGACGGCCGACCGCGACGTGACCCGCCCGGCTATCGACGCGGAAGCGCCCGCCGACGACTGAGGCTCGCCGCTCCCTCACTCACCCTGTGAAAACACCGACGGTGAGCAACGAGTGCGGGCGCGTCTCGGGCCGTCAGTACACGACGTAGAGGAGCACGTAGACGACGTTGCCGAGGACGAACGAGACGAGCCACAGCGCCGCCGCGACGCGCCCGATCCGCTTGTGTCGAGTGCCGTAAATCTGCGAAGTGGGACGGGTCAGAGCCAACAGTAGCACGTAGTACAGAAGCGGGATGCAGACGATAGCGAGTATCACGTGAACCGCGAGCGTCGGCAGGTAGACCCACTGATTTACCGCGGCGGGACCGGGGAACTCCTGCGTACCCTGCGAGATAACTTTGTACAGGTAGAGGACGAGAAACGTCGCGAACAACACGACGGTGGTGAGCATCAGCGTCCGATGGCTCTCGACGTCGCCGCGGCGGATCGCGCGGACGCCGAGGATAATCGTCCCGATAGCGACGGTGCTGATGACCGCGTTGACGTGGGGAATCGCGTCGTACAGCGGTTGCGGGGCCGTCGGAAGCAACACGTCGGGTATCGCACCGAGCGCCGCGCCGAAGACCAGGCCGAGCGACACGAGCGTCAGGATGGCGGTCGTCGCCGGAACGTGGTCTCTGACACGAAGTTCCATGCTCGAACTGTGTGTTCGGGCATCAAAACGGTTGCTCTGTCGACGCCCCCTGGTCGGCGCACCGACGCTCCGCGAACGCGACGACGCATCGGGGAAACCACCACACTGCGAACGGGCGGCACGCCGCCGTCGAAAGGAAGGGCTTTTAACGAACCGTGCGAAACGGAGGAGTGCAGTAAGACACGCGCGAGCGTGGGTAGCCAAGCCAGGCCAACGGCGCAGCGTTGAGGGCGCTGTCCTGTAGAGGTCCGCCGGTTCAAATCCGGTCCCACGCATCGCAAGGGCGGAACTTCGTTCCGCCGAAAACGAGGCGGCGTAGCCGCCGAGTACGATGCAGGTGCTAACCCCTCAAAGGGACAAGCACCCACGCACAATCCTTTCCAGAACTACACCGAAAAGCCGGGGCTCTCGGCTACCGAGAGGGGGACGAGCGCGGACGGCACTTCACATGCCAAGAGAGACAGCATTCGCGCCGGTAGGTGTCATCTACCGGGGATTTTTGCCTTACCCCTCGCCACTCGTTCGCACGGCTCGAAACTTCGAAATCGAACGGATGAGTGCCGTTATCTCGTGACTACCGACGCGCTGGAGCCGAGCGGTCGTCGCCTACCGTCGCCCACTGTCGCCCACTTGCCACCCCGCACAAAACAGTTGGCGACTAACAATGTGCTCTGAGATAATAGTTCAGTTCGTATGACTGCATTGGCAGGTACCGAACGCGATGGCTCGGCTACACGCCGGGCAGTGGGGTTCCGACCGTGAGACTCGTCGATTTCTCGATGCGACAGTACGAGCGGTTACTCGACGCGGCACTGGCCGGGGGATACGAGTTCCTGACCGTCCGCGAGTATCTACTCGCCGACGAAGGCGAGTTGCCCGAGCGGTTCGTCATCATGCGCCACGACGTCGACCGACGGGCGGAGCTGTCGTACGCGATGGCGAACGCCGAGGCGGTCCGCGGTATCTCGGCGAGCCACTACTTCCGGACGTACACCTTCGACGGCCCGGAAGCGAGACGACTCGTCGAGATGGGCCACGAAGTCGGCTACCACTACGAAGACCTCTCGAAGACGCGAGGCGACGTCGAAGCCGCGCACGACCGCTTTGCGAGGAACTTGGAGACGTTTCGCGCGTTCGTCCCGGTCGACACCGTCTGCGCGCACGGCAGTCCGCTCTCGCCGCAACACAACGCCTCGATGTGGGAGGAGGGACCGTCGCTGGAGTCGTACGGTCTCGTCGGCGAAGGGGCGTACTCCATCGACACCGGGCGCAACAGCACCGACGAGCTACGGTACGTCTCCGACACCGGCCGAGACTGGGACGTCGAAGTCGACGGCTGGGGGACGCTTCACTCGACCGCCGAGGTCGCCGAGATGCTCGAAGCCGGCGGCTACCCGCACCTCTACGTGTTGGCGCACCCCGGCCGCTGGTCGCGCACCCGACGAGGGATGGCGCACCGAATCGCGTGGGACCTCGCCGCCGAGAGCGCGAAAGTCGCCGTCAAGTTCCCGAAGACGGCGATGCGGACAGTCACTCGACAGAGCGGCGCTCCCGGGTTGATCCCGACGGCGTCCGATTCGGCGTCGACGCCCGAGGAGACACCGGCCGAGGAACCCGCTGCGGAGGCGTCCGCCGCCGGGGGCGCGGTCGACGAGAACGCCGACCCCGAGTCACGAAGCGACCCGGTCACACGGACCGCCGACTGAGTCCGGGGCCGCCGACTGAATCCGATCTTCCCCCGTCGGCCGCCGCGTCGCACGCCGGGCACGGGTTTAAATCAGCAGAGCAAGTATGGCGGGTATGCCCAAGTACTCCACCGGAAGCGGCGGTGGCGGCGGCGACGGCGGCAGCTGCGAACTCTGCGGCACGGAGAGTTCGAGGCTCCGCCAGGAGAACGTCGCCGGCGCGACGCTGATGGTGTGTCCCGACTGCGCCAGCCATGGCGAGAACAAGAGCAAAGAGCGCAAACACCGCGACCAGTCGCGCGGCCGCGACCAGAGCGAACCCAGCCGAAAGAAGCGCGCCGCCCAGCGCGCGGCGAAGATGTACGACGCCGGCAAGGGCGACTCGAAGCACTGGGAGGAGGAGGGGACGAACTACGAACGCGACCGCCTCCCGTATCTCGTCCGCGACTACGGCGACCGGGTCGCCGAGGCCCGCGAGGACGCCGGCCTGACGACCGGCGACCTCGCAGCCGAACTCGACGTGAGCGAGCGCGACCTCGTCGCGGTCGAGGAGGGACGAGCGACGCGTGCGGGCGTCGGCGGCTCCGTCGTCCGCAAACTCGAAGACCGACTCGGTATCGAACTGACCGACGAGTAGTCGGGAGCTTTCTGTAGCTTTTTGTCCGCGTGCCGTCTTGGCACGTCCATGTCTACCACGCTCGCACCTGCCCACCCCGACGTTCGGACGTTCGAGACGACCGTCGACGCCGTCGACGGCCGCGAAGTGACGCTCTCTGAGACGTACTTCTACGCCGAGAGCGGCGGCCAACCCGCCGACAGAGGGACGCTGGACGGCGTCCGCGTCGTCGACGTGCAGAGTCGAGAAGGCGAGGTCGTCCACGTCCTCGACGAACCGCCCGCGTTCGAGGCCGGCGACACCGTCACCGCCGACATCGACGACGAGTTTCGGACGTACTGCATGCGGGCGCACACCGCGAGTCACGTGCTCTACGGCGCGGGACGCGGCCTCCTCTCGGAACTCGGTTACGGCGGCTTCGACATCAGCCCCGAGAAGGTGCGCGTCGACTTCACCACGACGACCGACATCGACGACGAGACGCTCGTCGAGCTGGAACGCCGGGTCAACCGCGCCGTCTGGGAGTCGCGCCCCGTGACGTGGGAACAGCGCACGCTGGAGGACGCGCTCGACGACCCGGACATCGCGTTCAACACGAAGACCGAGGAGGGCGTGATGGCCGACGCCGACTCGATTCGCGTCGTCACTGTCGGTGCGGCGGCGCGGCGGGGAGACGAGAGCGTCGGAAGCGGTAGCAGCGGCGACCCGTGGGACGTCGCGGCCTGCGGCGGAACGCACGTCTCGAACACGCGAGAAATCGGCCCCGTCGAGGTGCTCGGTCGGTCGAACCCCGGCGAGGGACTGACCCGCGTCGAGTTCGCCGTCGGCCCCGAGGCCGTCGAACGCCGCGCCGACGTCAAGCGCGCCGCGCTCGACGCTTCGCGGACGTTCGGTACGAGCGTGGTCGAGCTCCCCGAGTTCGCCGCCAAGCTCAAAGCGGACAAGGAGGAGCTGGCCGCCGAGCTACGCGAGGCGAAGACGGCGATGCTGGCCGCCGACTTGGACTCCCTGCCGACCGTCGAACGAAACGGGGCGACGTGGCGCGTCGGCGTCGTCTCCGGGGTCGGGCCGAACGAAGTGGGCGACGAACTGCAGTCGCGCGTCGGCGACGGAGCCGATGTTATCGCCGTCGCGGGTGAGCAAGGGTCGACGTTCGTCGTCGTCGCCACCGACGGCGAGGTCGACGCGGGCGACGTCGTGGACGAAATCACCGACGAGTTCGGCGGCGGCGGCGGCGGCAGTCCGACGTTCGCGCAGGGCGGCGGGCTGTCGGCGTCGCCGGAAGAGGTCGCTGAGTCGCTTCGGGAGACGTAAGCTCGCCACCGGTTCGGCCCGCGTCGAACGGCGAGTCGGTCATCTTTTTCCATCCGGGACCGAATCCGAGCGTATGGCAACTACACGGGCGGACTCGTCGCTCACCGGCGAGCAGCGAGCCATCCGCGACGTCGTTCGGGAGTTCGCCGTCGAGGAGATTCGACCCACCGCGCGGGCGGCCGACGAGACCGAGACGTTCCCCGAGGAGGTGTGGGACGGCCTGGCCGACCTCGACCTCACGGGTCTCACCGTCCCGGAGGAGTACGGCGGCTTCGACGCCGACCGGACGACTTACAGCATCGTCAACGAGGAGGTCGCCTACGGCCAACTCGCCGTCGCGACGGCGCTGTCGGTCCACTGCCTCGCCACCGAGTGCATCGCCGCCTTCGGAACCGAGGACCAGAAAGAGCGCTGGCTCCCCGACATGGCGCACGGTCGGCCGGTGGGGATGTTCGCGCTCTCGGAACCGCAGGCGGGGTCGAACCCCGCGGAGATGGAGACGACGGCCATCCGCGACGGCGACGAGTACGTCGTCAACGGCGACAAGCAGTGGATTACGAACGGCGAACGCGGCGAGGTCTGCATCCTCTTCGCGAAGACCGACCCCGACGACCCCTCGTCGGTGACGCAGTTTCTGGTGCCCAAAGAGGCGGGAATCGAGGTCGGACAGAAGGAGAAGAAGCTCGGCCTCCGCGCCAGCGACACCACCGGTCTGAAGTTCGACGACGTGCGCATCCCCGCCGAGAACCGGCTCACCGAGGAAGGGAAGGGACTCTCCGCGGCGTTCACCATCCTCACCGGCGGTCGCGTCGGCATCGCCGCGCAGGCGGTCGGACTCGCCCAGTCGGCGCTCGACGAGGCCCGCGAGTACGCCCACGAGCGCGAGCAGTTCGACGAGCCCATCGCCTCGATTCAGTCCATCCGCCACAAGTTCGCCGACATGGCGACGCAGGTCCACGCCTCCAGACTGATGGTCCGCGAGGCCGCGAGACAGGAAGACGCCGGCGAGGACAACCGCGTCGCGGCGGCGATGGCGAAGTACCACGCCAGCGAGGCGGCCGTCGACGTCTCCAACGAGGCCGTCCAGATTCACGGCGGCTACGGCTACGTCACCGAGTTCGACGTCGAGCGTCTCTACCGCGACTCGAAGATCACGACCATCTACGAGGGGACCAGCGAGATACAGAAAGAGATCATCGCGCGCGGCGTCCTCGACGACTGAGCGTCGGGACCTGGCGGAACGCCACCCCTCAACGACCGAAGCCGTCTTTTCGGTAGCGAACACAGTCGAACACAGTGACCGCAAACTCCCTCGACAGACTGCTGTCGGACGACTCGACGGTGTTCGAGGCGTACGACGCCGTCGTCTACGACCTCGACGGGACGCTCGTCGACCTGCTCGTCGACTGGAACCGGGTCGCCGCCGACGCCGAAGCCGCCTTCGACGACGCCGGCGTCGACGCCGCGGGGATGGACCTCTGGGCGATGCTCGACTTGGCCGACGAGGAGGAGATGCGCCCCGAAATCGAGGCCGTCATCGCGGACCACGAGCGCGACGGCGCGCGGAACTCGACGCGACTGGCGCTGGCCGACGGCGTCGCCGACCACGCCGTCCCCGTCGGCGTCTGCTCGCTCAACTGCGAGGACGCCTGTCGAATCGCGCTCGACGTCCACGAACTCGCCGGGTACGTCGACAGCGTCGTCGGACGCGACTCGGTGGCGACGCGGAAGCCGGACCCCGAACCGCTGTTGGCGACGCTCCGGGAACTGGGCGTCGGCCCCGAGAACGCGCTGTTCGTCGGCGACTCCGCGCGGGACGAACGGACCGCAGAGCGCGCGGGCGTCGCGTTCCGGTACGTCGGCGGCGGACCGTCCGGCGTCTGACTCAGTCCGACAGGTCGTCCGCGGACTCCGCCTCGTCCGGCTTCGACCCGCCGTCTCCCGCGTCGGTGCGCCGTGCGTACGCGTACGCGCTGAGCGCGACGAGAACCCAGATGATCGCGCCGACGCGGACGGCGAAGGAGACGCGCGACTCCCACGTCGGCAGCGTCACCGTCGTCGACAGCGCGGCGACGACGGGCGCGCCGACGAGAATCGTCGTGACGAACGTCACCTGCATCACCCACCCGAAGTCGACGCCTTCGGGGTTCGAGCGCTCGACGGGTTGCACGCGCGAACGTTCGCACGCGAACCTTAATGTGTGCCGGTTTGCCGCACGCCCGTCCGCTCCGGCGTCTCCCTCGACAGCTCCGCCGATAGGCGTACGTATTTACTTTCGGGAGCGCCAACGGCGGGTATGCCAACGGTTCGGGACATCCGCGCGATGGGGGGCGAGGAGACGATAACCATGTTGACGGCGTACGACGCGCCGACGGCCGCAGTCGCCGACGAGGCGGGTATCGATATCCTCCTCGTGGGCGACAGCATGGGGAACACGGCCCTCGGCTACGAGTCGACGCTCCCGGTGACGGTCGACGAAGTGGCGAGTCGGACGGGCGCGGTCGCCCGCGCGGTCGAGGACGCGCTGGTCGTCGCCGACATGCCGTTTCTCTCCTTCGGCGTCGACGAGGCGTCGGGAATCGAGAACTGCGGCCGAATGCTGAAAGAGGCCGACGCCGACGCGGTGAAACTGGAGAGCGGCCCCCACACCGTCGAACTCACCGAACGACTCGCGCAGTTGGGTATCCCGGTGATGGCGCACCTCGGCCTGACGCCGCAACAGGTCAAATCGGTCGGCTACGCCCGGCAGGGGACCTCACCGGAGGCGGCCAAGGAGATTCTCGAACTCGCCCGGGCACACGAGGACGCGGGCGCGTTCTCGCTCGTCCTCGAACACATTCCGTCGAATCTCGCCGCCCGCGTCACCGAGGAACTGGAGATTCCGACTATCGGCATCGGCGCGGGAGCGGACTGCGACGGGCAGGTGCTCGTCGTCGACGACGTGCTCGGGATGAGCGACTACACGCCGCCGTTCGCTACGCAGTTCGGTGACGTTCGCAGCGAGATGGAGTCGGCGATCTCGTCGTACCGCGAGGCGGTGCAGAACGGCGAGTTCCCAGCGGAGGAGCACAGCCACGTCGAGGAAGAGTTGGACTCGCTGTACTAGACCCACCTTTTTTACTGCCGTGGGGTGCGCTTTGGCACCCTCGCTTGGAAAATCTGGACCAAAAAGGCCGTTCGCTCGTTTCACTCGCTCGCGGTACGACGAGCGGGTTCGGCTTACGGCGTCCCCGGCTAGATTCCCCGCTCGTCCAGAAACGCCGACACCGCGTCGTTGAACGCCTCGGGCTGCTCCAACATCGCCAGATGCGCGGCGTCGCCGACGGTGACCATCTCGGCGTCGGGAATCTCGTCGGCGAGATACTCGTGGTATCGCGGCGGCGTCAGCTTGTCGTGTTCGCCGACGACGGCCAGCGTCGGCACGTCGATGTTCCCCAACTTGTCCCGAACGTCGAACGTGTGGCAACTCAGGAAGTCGCGGTGGGTGACCTCCTGGCCGGCCTCGCGCATTGCCTCCCGAGAGAGGTCGAGGTAACGCTCGTCGGGGTCGTGGAACAGGCGGTCCTCGCCGTGTAGAAACTCGACGGCGCGGTCGAAATCCTCTTCGAGCCACACCAGGAGGTCGTCGAGGACGGCGAGTTTCGCCCCCGTCCCCGTCAGAACGAGCGCGTCCGGGTCGACCGCCCCGTCGAGGACGGCGAGCATCGCCACCGCGCCGCCCAACGAGTTGCCGACGAGCACGCGGCAGTCGGTCTCGTCGGCGACGGCGGCGACGTCGGAGACGTACGCCGACAGCGCTTCGTATCCGGCGTCGGCGTCGACGTCGTCGCTCTCGCCGTGCCCGCTCAGGTCCAGCGCCGTGACCGGCCGCTCGTCGGCGAGTCTGGACTGCGACTTCCAGACGCCGTGTGAGCCGCCGCTGCCGTGGATACAGAGCAGCCCCGCGTTCTCGGAGTCGCCGGCGTCTCCGCCGGAGACGCGGTAGGCGGTCTCGCGTCCGTGGTGCGTACACGTGTTCATGTGATGTGTTTTCGTGGCGCTCGTGATAAACGCATCCGTGCGTCGGGTCGCCCCGGTATCTCCGCGCCGTTCGGAGTGACTCACACCGACTACTCTCGTGTGAACCACAATTCCACCGCAGTTGGCCAAATCGGCCGGTGTACTGCGATTAGGCGAAGAAATGTTTAAATACCTGCGTGCCTAACTTGGGGTTAGGAATCACCCAATGAGTGTTCAACAATCAGCCGGCGGCGAGCGGTTCATCCGCCGATACGAGTACGACGACAGTTGGGTCATCGCTGCGGAACTCGGCGTCGCCGACGACGCCGTGGACGTAGACGTCGTCGGGACGACGGCCATCGTGGTCGTCGACCACGGCGACCGGGTGTCCGAAACCGAGTTCGAGTTCGAACTGCCCGGGACCGACGCAACAGTTGAGACCAACAACGGTGTACTGACTATCACGGTGTCCAAATGAAGCTCACAGTCAAACCACTGAAACAGAAAGACGCCGGTCGCGGACTGGCGGCCATCGACAAGCAGGTAGCCGAGGAGATGGGGCTCGAAGGCGGCGACTTCATCCGCATCGAAGGCCAGGAGAGCGCGGCCATCGCGCGCGTCTGGCCGGGCTACCCGGAGGACCGCGGATCGGGCGTCATCCGCATCGACGGCCGACTCCGCCAGCAGGCGAACGTCGGCATCGACGACCGCGTGACCGTCGAGAAAGCGGACGTCAAGCCCGCGAAGCGGGTCACAGTCGCGCTCCCCCAGCGGCTCGGCATCCGCGGGAACATCGACGCGCTCATCCGCCGCGAACTCGGCGGCCAGCCCGTCACCAAGGGCCAGACGGTCCGCCTCCCGCTCGGCTTCGGCTTCATGTCGAACCAGAGCCAGGCCGTTCCGCTGAAGATCGCGTCGACCCAGCCGTCGGGGACGGTCGTCATCAACGACTCGACGACCGTCGAGATCAGCGAGAAGCCCGCCGAGCAGATTCGCGAGGGTGCGAGCGGCGACTCCGGCACCGGCCCGGACGTGACCTACGAGGACATCGGCGGCCTCGAGAACGAACTCGAACAGGTCCGCGAGATGATCGAGCTGCCGATGCGCCACCCGGAGCTGTTCAAGCGCCTCGGCATCGAACCGCCGAAGGGCGTCCTCCTGCACGGGCCGCCCGGAACGGGTAAGACGCTCATCGCCAAAGCCGTCGCCAACGAGATAGACGCCGAGTTCCACACCATCTCCGGCCCGGAGATAATGTCGAAGTACTACGGCGAGTCCGAAGAGCAACTGCGCGACGTGTTCGAGGAGGCGACCGAGGACGCGCCCGCCATCATCTTCATGGACGAACTCGACTCCATCGCCGCCAAACGCGAGGAGGCGGGCGGCGACGTGGAGCGCCGCGTGGTGGCGCAGCTGCTCTCGCTGATGGACGGTCTCGAGGAGCGCGGTCAGGTCGTCGTCATCGGCGCGACGAACCGCGTCGACGCCATCGACCCGGCGCTGCGCCGCGGCGGACGCTTCGACCGCGAGATCGAGATCGGCGTCCCGGACCGCGACGGTCGCAAGGAGATTCTGCAGGTCCACACGCGGAACATGCCGCTGGCCGACGACGTGGAACTCGACGTGTACGCCGACAACACCCACGGCTTCGTCGGCGCGGACCTCGAATCGCTGGCGAAGGAGTCGGCGATGACCGCGCTGCGGCGCATCCGCCCGCAGTTGGACCTCGACGCCGAGGAGATAGACGCCGACGTGCTCCAGTCGCTACAGGTGACCGAGAACGACTTCCGCGAGGCGCTGAAGGGAATCGAGCCCTCCGCGCTCCGCGAGGTGTTCGTCGAGGTGCCCGACGTGACGTGGGAGGACGTCGGCGGTCTCGAAGACACCAAGGAACGGCTCCGCGAGACCATCCAGTGGCCGCTGGAGTACCCCGGCGTGTTCAAGACGATGGACATGGCCGCCGCGAAGGGCGTCCTCCTCTACGGCCCGCCCGGAACGGGCAAGACGCTCCTGGCGAAAGCCGTCGCCAACGAAGCCGAGTCGAACTTCATCTCGGTGAAGGGGCCGGAACTGCTGAACAAGTTCGTCGGCGAGTCCGAGAAGGGCGTCCGCGAGGTGTTCAGCAAGGCCCGCGAGAACGCGCCGACGGTGGTGTTCTTCGACGAGATAGACGCCATCGCGACCGAGCGCGGCCGAAACAGCGGTGACTCGGGCGTCTCCGAGCGCGTCGTCTCCCAACTGCTGACCGAGTTGGACGGCCTCGAAGCGCTCGAAGACGTGGTCGTCATCGCGACGACGAACCGGCCGGACCTCATCGACTCGGCGCTCTTGCGCCCGGGTCGACTCGACCGCCACGTCCACGTACCGGTGCCCGACGAGGAGGCGCGCCGGAAGATTCTGGAGGTCCACACCCAGCACAAACCGCTGGCCGACGACGTGGACCTCGACAGAATCGCCCGCCGTACCGACGGTTACGTCGGCGCCGACCTCGAAGCGCTCGCCCGCGAGGCGGCGATGGCCGCCAGCCGCGAGTTCATCCTGAGCGTCAAGCCCGAGGAGGTCGACGACTCCGTCGGCAACGTCCGCATCACGATGGACCACTTCGAGGACGCCCTCGACCAGGTCGGTCCGAGCGTGACCTCGGAGACGCGCGAGCGCTACGACGAGATCGAAAAGCGCTTCGGCACCGCCGAGATCGAGCGCGACACCGACGAGATGAGCCGAACGTTCCAGTAACCGGCTCGCGAAGACAGCGCCTCGAACGCGCCGCTACCGCCTTTTTCGCTGCGACCGTTCTCTCCCGAGTCGGCCTCCGTCGTCTCTCATACTCGGGAACGAAAAACATGTTAACCGTTTATTTCACCGGAAACGAGGTGTGTTTCGGTAGCGATGTCACTCTCGATTTCACGGGGTCGTCCTCGTGGATACCGTTCCGCGCCGTGACGACTTCGGCCCCGCGGGCCGACCGGTCGCAACCACGGTGCGGCGAGCGACGACGTGTCCGACCCGAAGGAAACCAGCCGCCGTATTAAACAGTTTCTCTTCGAAGAGCGCCCCGAAACCCGAAACCGGCGACCCCCGCCCGGACGGACAGCCTCTTTTCCGTCCGTCGCCGACGGTCGGTGTGTCCCGATACCGAGACGTTGGGCTGTTCTTTCTCCTGTCGGCGCTGTGGGGCGGGTCGTTCGTCGCCATCGAAGTCGGGTTGGAGAACCTCCCGCCGGTGCTGTTCGCCGCGCTCCGTTTCGACGTCGCAGCGGTGTTGCTCCTCGGGTACGCCGCGTCTCGCCTCGACGACCCGATACCGCGGACCCGCGGCGACGTCGCCGCCATCGCCGCCAGCGCGTTTCTCATCGTCGCCGCCAACAACGCGCTGCTGTTCGTCGGGCAGACGCAGACGACCGGGAGCATCGCCTCTATCGTCTACAGCCTCAACCCGATTCTGACGACGGCGTTCGCGGCGCTGCTGGTCGGCGGCGTCGGCCTCGACTCGCGGGGGTACGTCGGCGTCCTCCTCGGCCTCGTCGGCGTCGTCGTCGTCGCCGGCCCGGACCCGTCGCTGCTCTCGGGCGACCTCTCCGGCGACGCGCTCGGCGTCGCCATCGTCTTCTGTGCGGCCGTCGCCGTCTCGCTCGGGAGCGTCCTCGTCCGCCGGGCGGACGCGCAGACGCCGAGCGTCGCGGTCACCGCGTGGTCGATGGCGCTCGGCGCTATCGTCATCCACACCGGCAGTCTCGCCGCCGAGGGCGTCCCCCCGGTGTCGTTTACGCCCCGAACCGTTCTCGCACTGCTGTTTCTCGGCGTGTTCGCCAGTGCGCTCGCGTACTCCATCTACTTCGACCTGCTCGACCGACAGGGTCCGTTTCAGGCGAACCTCGTCGCCTACGTCGTCCCCGTGGTGGCGACGTTTCTGGGGTGGTCGCTGTTGAACGAGCAAATCACGGCGATGACCGTCGGCGGCTTCCTGCTCGTCTTCGTCGGATTCGCGCTGGTGAAGTACGAGACGCTGACCGCGGAACTGCCGAAGCTACGCGCGAGCCTCCGGTCCGTCGTCGGCCTGTTCCGCTGACGTTGCGAAGTCGGCGCGAGCGCTACGCGTCGATGTCGTCGAGGATGGCCTCGGCGTGGCCTTCGGGGGAGACGCCTTCGTACGCTCGCTCGATGGTTCCGTCCGGACCGACGACGTACGTGTTCCGGAACACGCCGTCGAAGGTGTTGCCGAACATGTTCTTCTCGCCGTAGGAGTCGTAGGCGGCGGCGACCTCTCCGGACTCGTCGGAGAGCAGTTCGAACGGGAGGTCGTACTCCTCGGCGAACGACTTCAGGTCGCCCACCGGGTCGTCGCTGACGCCGAGGACGTGGATGTCGCGCTCCTCGAACCGCTCGATGCTGTCGCGGAAGCCGCAGGCCTCGGTCGTGCACCCGGGGGTGTCCGCCCGCGGGTAGAAGTAGAGCACCACTCGGTCGCCCGAGAAATCGGAGAGCGAAACCGTCTCGCCGCGCTGGTCGGGCAGTTCGAAGTCGGGGGCGTCGTCGCCGACTGAGAGCATGGTCGGTTCTCGGAGTCCGCGTAAAAACCGTTTGTGACTTCGGTCGCGTCGGTTCGCTCGCTCGATTCAGTCCAACCGCTCGGCGGCGTCGCGGGCCAAAAGCGGCTCGGCGTTCGCCGTCGGCAGCGTCACCACGTCCTCGGCGGCGAGGTCGTACTCGCGCTCGTCGACGCCGAAGATGGAGCCGACGTTCTGGGTGATGCGGACCGTCGTGCGCTCGACGTCCGCGTCCGTCTCGGTATCGGCGTCCGCAGTTCCCTCCGCAGCGGACTCGCCCCCGACCTCCGGGTCCGGCGTGTCCGGCGGAACCGACTGCGGGGAGTCGTCGACAGTCGTCTCCGACTCGGTTCGGGTCGCCGTCGTCTCCGCGTCGGCCGTCGGCGGGTCGGGAGACGACGGCGACGTGCCGGTAGCCGCATCGGCCGCCGACCCATCGCTACCGCCCATCGCGTCCGCGAGAGCGTCACCGTCGCCGTCGCCGGACGGCCCCGACCGGGACTCGCGCGCGTCGGAGACGACGTCCGGCGTCGCGTCCGCGACGGGACCGGTGCCGGCGCTCGACGGACCGGCCTCCGGCGTCTCGTCGCGACCCGGGTCGGGTTCGGCGCGCGGACTCCGTCTGCCCGAGAGGATGTCGAGGACGGTCGACTTGTTCCGGTCGATGCGCGCGACGAGGTCGTCGAACAGCGCCCGCTCCTCGTTCGTGAAGCCGTCTTCGTCGACGGGCATATCGGCGGCGGCGAAGCTGGCGAGTTTGACCACCTTGCCGACGCGGCGTTCGTACACCGCTTCGACGACTTCCTCGGCCGTCTCTATCTCGTCGGTGAGGCGGCCGACTTCGGGCGACGAAAACGGGTCGTCGGTGGCGTCGGCGACGCGCTTTCGTTCGGCCTTCAGGTCGGCGATGTACTCGGCGACGTCGGCGTAGAAACTGTCGCGAAGCTGCTGGAGGCCGTCCTTTCGGCGCTCTTTCGACTGGACCGTTCTGAGTTCGTCTAAGTTCATTCTCTGGCTTTCTCCGCCGCCCCGCGCGTCATCAGGAAGACGCCGACGCTCTCCGTCACTGTATTCTCTCCCGCTGATAGCTTAGTCGTTTCCCCGCCGAACTCGACGACTGCCGGTTCGTCCAGTTCGACCGCGATATCTCGCCGCGCGAACCGGTCGGGAACGGCGTCTCGGAGGGGTTCGAACCCTTCGACCTGCTCGCGGTCGAGTCGCGTCACGACGAGCGACGACCCGCCGTGGAGGCTCCCGGGGAGTCGGATGAGCCGTCGCACGTCGGTCGTCACCGGTTCGTCGATGGGGGCGGTCTGGTCGGCGACGACTCGCTCGGCGACCGTCTCGACGAGCAGGCGGAGACCGGGGCCGCCGGCCTCGACGTTGCCCGCTCGAATCGCGTCGGGGTTGCGCCGCAGCGCCCCGATAATCGTCTTCGCGCGTCCCTCGCCGATGCCGTCGAACTCCTGGAGGCGCTCGCTCGCGTCCGCGTCGTCCATCGACTGGAGCTCCTCGACGAACGACAGCAGCGCCGTGTGGGTTCGCTTCCCCCACCCGCCTTCGGTCCGGAGGACGCGGCGGGTCGTCCCGCGCTCGCTGCGCGTCGTGACGAGGCCGTCGAAGTCGAGGTCGATGGCGCGCACGTAGTCGACAATCTCGCGCCGTGCCTCGCTGTCGAGTTCGCGCACCGACTCGTCGCGGACGTGGACGTGGTAGCCGCGACCGCCCGAGAAGACGATCTCCAGCTCCGAGAACGCGAAGTCGTCCTCGAGAAACGACAGGAGGCGAAGCAGCGCCTCCTTGCACTCCGCGAGCATCTCCGCGTAGCTCGCGGCGTCGGGGTCGACGCCCGGCAGGTGGTCGGCGTCGAGGTCGAACACGAGGTCCGCACCCTGCCACTCCTTCTCGTCCATCTCGTTGGCTCCGGGGTCGGCGTAGCGCGCCGCCGAGAAGTAGACGTGCCGCGGCGACTCGCGGGCGAGGAAGCCGCCCAGGTCGCCGACGTCGAGCAGCGACTGGTGGCGGACCATCGTCGTGCCGCCGGCGGTCCAGGGGATGTGACCCCACTCGCGCCGCTCGGCCGCCGGCGGCAGCGTGAGGTCCGCGCTCCGGTAGTAGTCGCCGAAGCGGCCCCGGAGGTACTCTCGTGTCCGACGGTTCATTGCGTCACCATCGTTGCGAGGGGGGTGATAAAGGCGTTGTCGTTGTGGACGAGACGAGTGTCGTCGTCTCGTGAGCGACGGCGGTCGACGACCGTCTCCACCGGCCGTGCCGTCCGATTCGAGCCGTTTCGGTCTCGGCCGACTAACCCACGTAGTTTTTAATACCCCGGCGTGTAGCCCACAAGTACCAACAGCCCGCGGGTAAGTGTGGACGCGACGCGCGGCGGTGCCGTGCGCGACATCGGGTCGGACGCGACCACACGCGGGGACCAGCGACCGACGCGCTGCAAGACGCCGGGGCCGGTGGCCCCCTGACGCCCTCGGATTTGCGTGAGCAACCGCAGCCACAGGACGTGGCGTTTCAATGCTCTGATAAACCATGGAAATCGAAATCGCAACCATCGGCGGCTACGAAGAAGTCGGTCGGCAGATGACTGCCGTCCGCGCCGGTAACGACGTCGTCGTCTTCGACATGGGTCTGAACCTCTCGCAGGTTCTCATCCACGACAACGTCGAGACCGAGAAGATGCACAGCCTGGACCTCATCGACATGGGGGCCATCCCGGACGACCGCGTGATGAGCGACCTCGAAGGAGACGTGCAGGCCATCGTGCCGACGCACGGCCACCTCGACCACATCGGCGCCATCTCGAAACTGGCCCACCGCTACGACGCGCCCGTCGTCGCCAGCCCGTTCACCATCGAACTGGTGAAACAGCAGGTCCAAGGCGAGAACAAGTTCAACGTCAACAACGACCTCGTGAAGATGAGCGCCGGCGAGACGATGTCCATCGGGGACTCCGGCCAGGTCGAACTCGAGTTCGTCAACGTCACCCACTCCATCATCGACGCCATCAACCCGGTCATCCACACGCCGGAGGGTGCCATCGTCTACGGTCTCGACAAGCGGATGGACCACACGCCGGTCATCGGCGACCCCATCGACATGAAGCGCTTCCGCGAGATCGGCCGCGAGGGCAACGGCGTCCTCGCGTACATCGAGGACTGCACGAACGCGGGTCGGAAGGGCCGCACGCCCTCCGAGTCCGTCGCTCGTCGCCACCTCAAAGACGTGATGACCTCCGTCGAGGACTACGACGGCGGCATCGTCGCCACGACGTTCTCCAGCCACATCGCTCGCGTCACGAGCCTCGTCGAGTTCGCCAAGGACATCGGCCGCCAGCCGGTTCTCCTCGGTCGCTCGATGGAGAAGTACTCCGGCACCGCGGAGCGCCTGAACTTCGTCGACTTCCCGGACGACCTCGGGATGTACGGTCACCGCAAGTCGGTCGACCGCACGTTCAAGCGCATCATGAAGGAGGGCAAGGAGAACTTCCTGCCCATCGTCACGGGTCACCAGGGCGAACCGCGCGCGATGCTCACCCGAATGGGCCGCGGCGAGACGCCGTACGAACTCGAAGACGGCGACAAGGTCATCTTCTCGGCCCGCGTCATCCCGGAGCCGACCAACGAGGGTCAGCGCTACCAGTCCGAGAAGCTCCTGAAGATGCAGGGCGCGCGCATCTACGACGACATCCACGTCTCGGGCCACCTCCGCGAGGAGGGCCACTACACGATGCTCGACGCGTTGCAGCCCCAGCACGTCATTCCGGCCCACCAGAACCTCAAAGGGTTCGCGCCGTACGTCAGCCTCTGTGAGTCGCAGGGCTACACGCTCGGCCGGGACGTGCACGTGACGAGCAACGGGAACATGATTCAGCTGGTCCAGTGATGTCATCGAACGCGACAGAAGAGCGGGTACTGGCCGCCGTCGGCGAGCGACGCGAGCTCGTCAACGAGGCCATCGACGAGGAGGTGCCCATGGCCGAACCACAGCGCCTCTACGAAGCCACGCGTTACCTCTTGGAGGCGGGTGGCAAGCGTCTCCGTCCCGCTGTCGCGCTTTTGGCCGCCGAAGCGCTCGCGGACGTGTCGCCGCTGTCGAGGGAGTACCGCGAGTTCCCGGCGCTCGACGGAGGCGACGTCGACGTGATGCGCGCCGCCGTCGGTCTCGAAGTCATCCAGTCGTTCACGCTCATCCACGACGACATCATGGACGACGACGACCTACGCCGCGGCGTTCCGGCAGTACACGCGGCGTACGACACGGAGACGGCCATCCTCGCCGGCGACACGCTCTACTCGAAAGCGTTCGAACTCATGACGGACACGGGTGCCAAACCCGAGCGTGGTCTCGAAGCGACTCGACTGCTCGCGACGACCTGCACGCGAATCTGCGAAGGTCAGGCGCTCGACGTCTCCTTCGAGCACCGCAACGACATCCTCCCCGACGAGTATCTGGAGATGATCGAGTACAAGACGGCGGTACTGTACGGGGCGGCGGCGTCGACGCCCGCCGTGTTGATGGGTGCCGACGAGGACGTCGTCGACGCGCTCTACCAGTACGGCATCGACGCCGGCTGCGCGTTCCAGATACAGGACGACGTGTTGGACCTCACCGTCCCCTCCGAGGAGCTCGGTAAACAGCGAGGGTCGGACCTCGTCGAGGAGAAGGAGACGCTCATCACGCTGCACGCGCGCCAACACGACGTGGACATCGCCGCTCTCGTCGACACCGAGTCGATAGACGAGGTGACCGAGGCGGACATCGACGCGGCCGTCGCGGAACTCGAAACCGTGGGCAGCATCAAGTACGCCCGCGAGATGGCCGAAGACCTCGTCGAGCAGAGCAAAGAACGACTGTCGGTGCTGCCGGACAACGAGGCGCGAGGGCTCCTCGAAGACATCGCCGACTACCTCATCACGCGCGGCTACTGAGACGTCGCTCCGGTTCTCTCGGCGCTTTTTTGCGCTCCGTCAGCCGAACTGCACCATCGACCAGACGTTGTAGCCGGTGAGCCCCGCCCCGACCGCGGCGAGCAGACCGGGAAGCACGTACGGAACCACCGGGTCACCGACGCGGGCGGCGTACTGACTGACGGCGAGACAGAGCGCGAAGACGGCGAGTTTCAGCCCGACGAGTCCGGCGAACCCGAACGACGAGATGCTCGCACCCATCACCGGATTTCCCTCTACGACGCCCGGGGCGAACGCGACGATGGCGATGGTCGTCACCACGTCGCCGACGCCGTAACCCGCCGCTGCCGCGATCCACGCCCAGTAAAAGCGTCGCTCGGTGACCGGCGTCCCGTCGAGCGAGAGCCACGACCGAGCGTTCACGCCGAGGCCTCGCTCGGGACGTCATATAGGCTTGTTGCTACCGCCGAGTGTCACGTTCTCGGACCGGTGTCGTGGTCGACGCTGCGGGCAATCCACGGCTGTTTTTACCGGGCGGACGAAACCCGCCGGTAATGGACGACGACCTTCGGACTCGCGTGCAGGCGGAAGCCGAGAAGCACGCGCTGTTCAACGCAGTGAAGTACGAGAGCGACGCCGACGTCGGCGCGGTGATGGGCCCGCTCATGGGCGAGAATCCCGAGTTCCGCCCGCACGGCGGCGAGATACCCGGCGTCGTCGGCGGCGTCGTCGCCGAGGTCAACGGGATGGACCACGCCGAGCGCCGCGAGCGACTGGGCGAACTCGCACCCGACCTGCTTGACGAACTCGACAGCGAAGACGAGGAAGACGACCGAGCGCTCTCGGACCTCCCGAACGTCGACGCGTACGACGAGGTTCGGATGCGCGCCGCGCCGAACCCGAACGGCCCGTGGCACATCGGCCACGCGCGGATGCCCGCGGTCATCGGGACGTACAAGGAGATGTACGACGGCTCGTTCATCGTCCGCTTCGACGACACCGACCCCGAGACGAAGCGCCCCGACTTGGACGCCTACGACGCTATCTTGGACGACATCGACTACCTCGGCTTCGAACCGGACGAGGTGCTTCGGGCCTCCGACCGCCTCGACGTCTACTACGACCACGCCCGACGGCTCATCGAGAAGGGCGGCGCGTACACCTGCTCCTGCTCGGGGGAGGCGTTCTCGGAACTGAAGAACTCCGGCGAGGCGTGCCCGCACCGCGACAAGGACCCCGAGACGACGCTCCGGGAGTTCGAGGCGCTGGTCGACGGCGAGTACAACTCGGGCGAGATGGTTCTTCGCGTCAAGACCGACATCGAGCACAAGAACCCCGCGCTGCGCGACTTCGTCGCCTTCCGCGTCATCGACACGCCGCACCCCCGCGAGGAGGCCGAGGAGTATCGTCTCTGGCCGATGCTCGACTTCCAGTCCGGCATCGACGACCACCTGACGGGCGTCACCCACATCATCCGCGGCATCGACCTGCAGGACTCCGCGAAGCGCCAGCGATTCGTCTACGACTACTTCGACTGGGAGTACCCCGAAGTCGTCCACTGGGGCCACGTCCAGATCGACGAGTACGGCGTCAAGATGTCGACTTCGACCATCAAGCGCCTCATCGACGAGGGCGAACTCGACGGCTGGGACGACCCGCGCGCGCCGACCATCAAGAGCCTTCGACGGCGCGGCATCCGCGGGGAGGCCATCGTCGAATCGATGGTCGGTCTCGGCACCTCCACGAGCAACGTCGACCTCGCGATGAGCACCGTCTACGCGAACAACCGGGCGCTCGTCGACGACGAGGCGCCGCGGTACTTCTTCGTCCGCGACGGCGTCGAACTGCCGCTCTCCGGCGGCCCCGACGCCGGTCGACCGCCGATTCACCCCGACCACGAAGAGCGCGGCCGACGGACCGTCCCGGCCGGAGACGCGGTGCTCGTCGAAGAGGGCGACCTTCCGAACGACGGCGAGCGCGTCTGGCTGAAAGGCTACGGCTGCGTCCGCTTCGAGGGCGACGCGCTCGAATACGTCGGCGACGACATCGACGTCGTGCGCGACGAGGGCGTCGACGTGGTTCACTGGGTCCCGGCCGACGAGAACGTCTCGGTGACGATGCGGACGATGGGCGGCGACGTGACGGGTCACGCCGAACCCGACTTCGGCGACGCCGCCGTCGACGACGTGGTCCAGTTCGAGCGCGTCGGCTTCGTTCGCGTCGACTCGCAGGGTGACGGTGAGGCGGTGACGTACTTCAGCCACGACTAAGCGGGCGGCTCGAAGGGTCGAATCGGAGGCGAGCAGGCGACACGACCGGTTTCGACTCGCGGGCTCCGGACCGCCGTGTCGCGCAACCGCGAACCGGTCCGGAGCGAAGGTCAGCGCACGCCGGTCGTTGGTCCCGTTTTCGTATTTGAACGTTCGCACCGACACGGCCTCAGAGAAACACGACGAGGACGAACGCGACGAGCATCAGGAGGGTCAACACGACCTGCACGGCCGCCGACGCCAACACGCCGGCCGTCGCGAACAGCGCGGTCCTGAAGCTCGCGTTCGCGTCCTGATTCCGGTAGAATTCGAGCGCGAAGACGGTTCCGGCGACGCCGAGGAGGATGCCCGGTGGCCCGGCGACGAAGAACGCCAGAAAGCCGACGGTTGCCGCGACGAGCGTCGTCGCCGTCGACGCCCCGCCGTACCGGGCGGCGATAGGGCCGGCGAAGTAGTCGAGAATCATCGCGGTGAGGCCGACGAGAGTGAGGCCCGCCACCGCGAGGAGGCCGGGTTCTCCGTAATCCGTCGACCACCAGTAGAGGTACACTCCCGCGAGCGACGTGAGCGCGCCCGGCAACAACGGTGCGACGCTGCCGACGACGCCGAGCACCAACAGCGCGAGCGCGAGCCATCCGAGCGGTTCGATCATACTCTCCGTACGCGGACGCCCCTCTTCGGCGTACCGCTCAGGAACCGTCGGAGAAACGCGTCCGTTCCTCGGCGACGACCGGTTCGTCCGCGCCGTAACGGTCGACCAGCGGCCGGAACGCCGCACCGAGCGCCCGCATGCACTGCCCAGTCGAGACGTAGTCGAGTTCGTCGGCGACGACGTCCCACGGGTGGCTCTGAAGCACTTTTCTGACGAGCAGACGCTCCGCGCGGGGCGAGAGGTCGACGATGCCCTCGACGAGGTGGGCGAGCGCGAGACGCCGAAACGCTCCGGGGGCGGCGACGTAGAGGCCCGGTCCGTACGATGCGCCGACGACGACGCGCCACTCGTGGTCGGAGAGCGTCGGGTCGACACCCGAACCGGTCGCACCGAGCGTGGCCCGAACGACGTCGGCGTCGGCGTCCCGGAGCGGGTCCGAGAGGACGCCGACCGCCCTGTCTCGGAACCACCGCGAGTGTCGTTCCGCGAGCGCCCGACCCGACGCCGAGAGCGGATGCAACATGACCGCGGAGTACTCGCCGCTGGTGTCGTTTCGCGTCGTCGAGAGGTGGACCGTCCGGTAGCCGTTCTCGCGCCAAAACGAGAGCAGCTCCGGCGTCGCCCCGTAGCCGACGCCGAGCCAATCGGCGCTCTCGTCGAACTCGTCTCGAACGTCGGCGAGCAGCCGAGAGCCGAGGCCGCGCGAGCGGACGGCGTGGTGCGTCGCGATGCGGAGCACTCGGTAACCGACCGGCGACGCCGCTTCTTCGTCTCTGAGCTGACTCGTCAGCACGTCGGGAATCATGTTGCCCGCGACGCGCTGGCCCTCGTACATCTCGCGCCGAGTCGACTCCGGGAGCCCGCCCTCGCGGGCCAGCAGCGCGACGGAGACGACGCGGCCGTCGTGAAGCAACGCCCGCACCGAGAGGTTCGGCGCGTCGAGCAACCGCGCGAGGTCGTTCGGCTCGGTTCGGTAGTGTGCGAGTACGAGCAGGCCAAACACCTCCCGAAGGAGATGCTCGTCGGCCAGCAGGTCGTCGGGGTCGAACGCGCGGTACTCGACCGATTCGGTCGTCGCGTCCGCGACGAGTTGGTCGACCGGCGGGCGGGCGTCGAGCAGCAGCGCGCGGAACGCCCAGAGTTCGAGCGGGTCGCCCCCGGCGTAGCGGATGGGCTCCGCGAGCGTCACGTCCGACACCTCGAACTCGCTGTCGTCGAGTCGGTCGCGGAACCGCACCGAGAAACCGCGGCCCGCGCCCTCGTAGCCGCGGACGGTGGTGAAGAAGCCGACGGCGGGCGCGTCGAGAACGTTCGAGAGCAGGCGGACGGGGAACGCCGCCGCCTCGTCGACGAGCACGACGTCCGGGTTGTCGCCGCCGTGGTCGCCGTCGCCATCTGCCTCTCCGAGTCGGTCGACGGCGTCGACGGGTGGAACGAACCGCACTCGCCCGCCGGTGACCGTCTCGATTCGCCGGTCGTCGTCGCCGGCGTCGGCCCGACAGCCCATCGACTCGACGACTGCGGCGGCGCGGACGAACACCTCGCGGGCGTTCCGGAACGCCGGCGCGGTGACGAGCACGTCTCTCCCTTCGGCGGCGAGCGCACCGGCGGCGATGCCCGCGGCGCTCGACTTGCCTCGTCCACGGTCGGCTTCGACGACGACGGCGTGGCCGGGGTCGGCGAGCGCTTCGAGCGCGGCGACGGCGTCGGCCTGGTCGTCGGTGAGGCAGCTCTCGTAGACGGCCTCGGGGAAGGCCGCGTTCTCGGGAGTCTCCGGCGGGTCGTGCGGTCGCGCGGGCCACGGGTCGGTGAGGCCGTCGCGTTCGACCGTCCCGGAATCGACGTCGACGACTGCGATCCCCGGATGCTCGCGGAGCGTCCCGACGAGTCGCGCCCGGAACCGCGTCCCCACGTCGTCGAGGTCGAACGGCGGCACCGCGAGGTGGTCGTCGAACCAGCCGCGGCGCTCGGGCCACACCGACAGCGGCGGGGCGAGGAGGACGAGGAGACCGCCGCCGTCGACGGCACCGACGACCTGTCCGAGCGCGTTCGGCGAGAACTTCTCGTGGGCGTCGAGTACGACGGCTTTTCGCGTCCGGCCGAGGAGGTTCGAAGCGCGGTTCGGCGCGTAGCGCTCGAATCTGAACCCCTCGCGCGAGGTGACGAAGGTTACGTCCTCGTCGGGGATTCCGGCGGCGTCGAGGGCGGTGTAAGCGGCGTCGGTGCCGGCGTCGCGGTCGCCCGCGAGTACGAGCAGCCGGCGTTCGTTCGCACGCTCGGCCTCGGCGCGGAGGCGGTCGGCGAGGGCGGCCACGTCCATCGTCCGTACTGGTCGCTTACGGGTAATGGTGATTTCGTCTGGGCGGCGGTTCAGACCGATTCGTCACTCGCTCGGTTCCTGTCAAACGTGTTTCTCTCTCGTTTCTGAAAATCGCCATGCGCAGGCCTACCACGGCCTGTACGCTTTGAAAGCGCTTTTATGGGGTGCTACGTTACAGGAGTGTACAACCTGTTCGAGGTTGATGAAGCCCCACGCCATCAGGGACCGACCATCTGGTGTGGGGCGCGAGCCTACGAACAGGGAGGTGAACAACCAATGCCAGTTTACGTTGATTACGAAGTTCCGGCCGACCTCGCCGAGCGCGCTCTCGAAGCGCTCGAGGTCGCCCGAGACACCGGTACGGTAAAGAAGGGAACCAACGAGACGACCAAAGCCATCGAGCGCGGCAACGCCGACCTCGTCTACGTCGCCGAAGACGTCTCCCCCGAGGAGATCGTCATGCACCTGCCCGAACTCGCGGACGAGAAGGGCATCGCGTACATCTTCGTCGAGACGCAGGACGACATCGGCCACGCGGCCGGTCTCGAAGTCGGCAGCGCTGCCGCCGCCATCGTCGACGCCGGCGAGGCCGACGAGGACGTCGAAGACATAGCCTCGAAGGTCGAGGACCTGCAGTAAGCGACCATGAGCGCAGAAGAGAGTACCAACGACTCGACGTCCGCGGAGGTCATCGAGATCGTTGGCAAGACCGGGATGCACGGCGAGGCCATGCAGGTCAAATGCCGCATCCGCGAAGGCTCGAACCAGGGCCGCATCATCACGCGCAACGTGTTGGGTCCCGTCCGAGAGGGCGACGTGCTTCAGCTCCGCGAGACCCAGCGTGACGCGGACTCCATCGGAGGCCAGTAAGCCAATGCCACAGAACCGAGACTGCGACTACTGCGGCGCGGACATCGAACCCGGAACGGGGACGATGTTCGTCCGCACCGACGGAACCGTCATCCACTACTGCTCCTCGAAGTGCGAGAAGAACGCCGACCTCGGCCGCGAATCCCGCGACTTGGAGTGGACCGAAGCCGGCGGAGGGGCCGAATGAGCCACCACGACGAGCGAACGTTCGTGATGGTCAAACCCGACGGCGTCCAGCGCGGCCTCATCGGCGACATCGTCTCCCGATTCGAGGACCGCGGCCTCAAACTCGTCGCCGGGAAGTTCATGCAGATCGACGAGGAGCTCGCCCACGAACACTACGGCGAGCACGAGGGCAAGCCGTTCTTCGACGGCCTCGTCGAGTTCATCACCTCCGGACCCGTCTTCGCGATGGTCTGGGAGGGCGCGGACGCGACCCGACAGGTCCGCCGCATGATGGGCGAGACCGACCCCGCCGACTCCGCGCCGGGCACCATCCGCGGTGACTTCGGCCTCGACCTCGGCCGGAACGTCATCCACGGCTCCGACCACGAGGACGAGGGCGCGAACGAACGCGAAATCAGCCTGTTCTTCGACGACGAGGAACTGCTCGACTACGAACGCGTCGACGAGCAGTGGCTCTACGAAGACGAAGACCACTAATCTCCGCGTTTTCTCTCGCTTTCCGACCGCCGAGCGACCGCCGTACTCGGCTCGTTTTCGTTCGTCTCGACTGCTTGAGTCTCCCGAACCCGGGAGAGTTCAATCGTCGCGCGCAAAGCGATATGCGCACGGCCCTCTTCTCTCAGCCTGAATCAGCGGCGACACCACGCCGCCGGAAGGTCACCCATGGTCGACATCTCACAACTGTTCGTCCTGTTCGCGATACTCCTCGTCGTCGTCTTCGTCGGGTACGTCTTCGTCGTCTTGACGGGTGCGCTCCTGCTCGCACGAGTCGCGAGCGCGCTCACCGCGAGAACGACGACCGTCGTCCCGGACCGTCGAAGCCTCGGCGACGTGGAGCGTCACCTCGAATCGCTCGCGCTCGAACGCCACGTCGACGCAGGTGTCGTCCGCGCCGTCGAACCGGAGCGCCGCCGCCCCGGCCGAAGCCCGGCGGCGTACGCCAGAAACCCGGTAGACGGCGTTCGCGTCGACGTGGCGATTCCGACGCCCGACCGCCCCGTCGTCAGCGAGTGGTTCCCGCTCCCCGCGCGACTCGACGGGGGGTCGAGACTCGAAGCGGTCCTTCGAAGGTACGGCGTCCCGCCGAGCGACCTCTCGGAGCTCTTGGGGACCGAAGTCCCCGTCAGAAGGGACGCGAGGGGCGAGTGGGTCGTCGACTGGAAGAGAGAGGAGCCGAGGTTCGACTTCCCGCTGACGGCTCTCCTCGGGGCGGGGGTTCGGTGGGCCTCGGAGCGGGACAAACGACGGACGTGACGTTCAGGACGAAACGGAGGCTGATACCCCTGAAAATCCCTCATTCGGGATGTACAGGCGAAGCTGGCAAATGAGTTAAGAAAGCGTGAGAGGTTCCTCCACTTATGGGGAGTGCTAACAAACCACAAGATTCGGCGCAGGACCATCACGCAGATCACGACCACCACAACCACCACGACCACCACGACCACCACGACCACCACGACCACCACGACCACCGCGGTCCGGGCTATGCGACCCCGCAGGCCGCAATCGAGGAATCCGAACCCGAGACCGTCGCCTACGTTCCGGCGCTCTACGTCGGAACGGACGTCGACGCGCCGGACTTCCTCGCGGTCGTCGACCTCGACCCCGACTCGGCGACGTACGGCGAGGTCACGGACCGGATGGAGATGCCGAACAAGGGCGACGAGCTCCACCACTTCGGCTGGAACGCCTGTTCGTCCTCCTGCCACGTCGAGGGACTCGACCGACGGTATCTCGTCGTCCCGGGCCAGCGCTCTTCGCGGATCCACATCGTCGACACCGATGATCCGCGACACCCCGAAATCACGAAAGTGATCGAACCGGAGGAGGTGTTCGAGTACGACCTCTCCGCGCCCCACACAGTCCACTGCGCGCCCGGCGGCACGATTATCGTGAGCATGCTCGGCAACGCCGACGGCGAACTCCCGGGAGGGTTCCTCGAACTGAACGAGGAGTTCGACATCGTCGGTCGCTGGGAGTCGCCGGACCAGATAGAGATGAACTACGACTTCTGGTACCAACCCCGGCGCAACGTGATGATCTCCTCGGAGTGGGCCGCTCCGAAGACGTACCAGCCCGGCTTCGACCCGGCTGACGTCGAGGCCGGCAACTACGGCCGTCGCATCCACGTCTGGGACTGGGAGAACCGGACGGTGAAACAGACGCTCGACCTCGGCGAAGAGGGTCACCTTCCGCTCGAAGTTCGGTTCTTCCACTCGCCGGAGGGGGCCGGCGCGTTCGTCGGCGCGGCGCTCTCGTCGAACGTCTTCTACGCCTACGAGCGCGACGGCGAGTGGGCGGCCGAGAAAGTCATCGACATCGAACCGCGGGAGGCCGAGGGGATGGACGACCCCGCCCCCGGGGTTATCACCGACCTCCTCCTCTCGATGGACGACAGATACCTCTTCCTCTCGTGTTGGCTCCACGGCGAGGCCCACATGTACGACGTCTCGGACCCGATGCATCCGCGGCTGGTCGACACGCTCGCCGTCGGCGGTCTCTTCGGCGAGGAGGCCCCGGTCGCGGACCGCCAACTCGCCGCCGGGCCGCAGATGCTCCAGCTGTCGGTCGACGGCGAGCGACTGTACTTCACCACGTCGCTGTACTCGACGTGGGACAACCAGTTCTTCCCGGAGGAGGCCGAGCGCGGGTCGGTGATGTTGAAGGCGGACGTCGATCCCCGGAAGGGGACGATGACGCTCGACGAGGAGTTCCTCGTCGACTTCGGCGAGATGCCCGCCGGACCGGCGCGCGCCCACGAGATCCGCTGGCCGGACACGGACTGCACCAGCGACGTGTGGATATGATGTGACCGCGAGAGTTACGCTGGGTTGGCGCGACGGGAGGGAAGCGACCGTCGACGCCGAACCCGGAGAGACGGTCCTGACCGCGGCCGAGCGTGCGGGCGTCGCGCTCCCGTTCGGCTGTCGGACCGGCGCGTGCGGGACGTGTACCGGCCGGTTGCGAGCGGGCGAGGTCGAGTACCGTCGTCCGCCGCGAGCGCTCAAGGAGCGACAGCGCCGGCGGGGATACGTGCTCTGTTGCGTCGCCGAACCGCGCACGGACTGCCGTCTCGCGGTCGGAGCCGACGTGCAGGCCGAACTAACGGAGAACCCGTGGCGGTGACCCGGAACCGCCGTCGGTTCCCCGACAGTCGTTCCGGTCGCGTCCGAACCCGCGACCGACCCGCCGCTCTCGCGGTCGTCGCCGCCGCGACGGTCGTCGCCGTCGTCGTCACCGTCCTCGCAGTCCCCGCTCCCGTCGGCGTGTCGGGCGTCGCCGTCGCGCGTCGCGCGGCCGCATCGGGACTGCCGACTCGAATGCTCGCGGCGTTGCTCGTTCTCCTCGGCGGGGGTGCCGTCCTGGTCGCCCTCTTCGACGACCCGCTTTTCGGGCTTCTCGGCGGTAGCGCCGGCGGCGCGGCGGCGACCGCCCTGCTGTATCGGCGCGAGGGTCGCGAAGTCGACGGCGACGCGGCGTTCGGAGCGGTTCTCGTCCACCGGGGGCTCGAAGGGGGGCTCCTCGCCGCCGCCGCGGCCACCGACGTGGTCGTCGGCGTCGCGGGCGCGCTGGTGCTCGCGCTCCACGCCGCCGGGGAGACCGCGGCCGTCGGCGCTCTCTACGGCGCGCGAAGCCGCCGACGGGCCGTCGCCGCCGTTCTCGCGGTTCAGGCGGTTTTCGTCCTCGGAGCCGTCGGCGGCGGCGCGGCGGTCGCGGTGCTGCCGCCGGCGGTGCGTGTCGTCGCGCTCAGTCTGAGCGGCGGCGTCCTCGCAACGGTCGGCGTACACACCGCCAGACACTCGCACGGAGCAGACTCTCACGGAGTCGGCCCGCACGGAACAGACCCTCACGGAGTCGGACGCCAGCGCGAAACACACGTCGCGACCGACGACGCCGGGTCCGGTGTCGTCGTATCTTCCGGGCAGATTCCCGGAGATGAGAGTCACGACGTCGCGAAGTAGCGGCGCGCCGCGACCGTTCCGGCCTGCAGACGCAGCCCCCACTCAGGTCGCTCCGAAACGGCAGCAAAAGGGCGCCGCGTCGACCGTCTCAATCTCCGTCCGCTTTTCGCTCGTCCGGTTGCGGCGAACGCTTTGCGGCTGCTCGTGGCACACATCCTGCACGACACTCAGCGCACGCAACCGACTCTCGGAGGGCGACTCCGTCGACGCCGTCGTCAAAGCGACCGACGTGATGATGACGCCTAACCGTAAATCGAAATCGGAGCGGCGCGTCAGTCGGCGGTCGGGACGGGGGCGTCGAGATCGATTTCGCCCGCGTCGAGTTCCGCCTCGACTTCGCGGGCCGCCGTGACCATGTTCTCCATCTTGCCGTAGGCGATGTCGCGCGGCAGCAGTTTGAGCCCGCAGTCCGGCGAGATGGTGAGTTTCTCCGGCGGAACGACCTTCAGCCCCTGTTTGATGTTCTCTTTTATCTCCTCGACGGGTTCGACTTCGGCGGTGTGCGCGTCGACGACGCCGAGCGCGAGGTCCGGTTCGAATTCCGGTTCGGTGAACACGTCTATCTGCTCGTAGTCGCCGTTGCAGAGTTCGACGTCGAACTCGTCGATGGGGAACTCGTTGAGTTCGGGGTAGATGCGCGAGTAGTCGCCGTAGCAGACGTGCAGGCCGATGCGGACCTCGTCGGGGATGCCGTCGGCGATGCGTTCGAGACACTCGCCGACGATGGCGTGGTCGTCGGGCGTCGTCGCCAGCGCGGGCTCGTCTATCTGGACGTAGCGCGCGCCCGCTTCGACGAGTTTCTCGATTTCGAGGTTGACGAGGTCGGCGAGGTCGTACGCGAGTTCCTCCTCGTTCTCGTACGCCTCGTTGAACGACCAGTTAGCCAGCGTGTACGGCCCCGTGATGGGGACCTTGACCGGCCGGGAGGCGACGTCGCGGGTGAACTCGAACTCGTCGACCAGCCACGGTTCGTCGTACTCGACCTCGCTCGCGACGCTCGGCTTGTCGAAGTAGTTGTGGCCCCACACCTTGACCGGGCCGTTGAACTCGTAGCCGTCGATGCGGTGCGCGAAGAACTCGACCATCTCGTTTCTGCGCATCTCGCCGTCGACGACGGTGTCGAGTCCGGCGCGCTCGTGCTCGTGGGTGATGACCTCCGAGGCGTCGTCGTACGCCTCCGCGAGGTTGTCGGCGTCGAAGCGCGCCTCCTCGTCCTCCGAGAGGTCTTTCGCGCGGTTGAGCCACTTCGGCTTCGGATAACTCCCCACGACCGTCGTCAGGAGGAAGTGGTCGTTCTCGTGGTTCTCGGGGTGGAACTGCGCTCTGTTGTCGGCGTCTCGGCTCATGCTTGTACCTCCGTCTCCTCGCCGCGAGCGAGGGCGACGCCCTCGGCCAGCGCGGTCAGCTTCTCTCGATACTTGTTCACCGGCAGGTAGAACAGCTCGGTGTTGCTCGTCGCGTAGACGGCGTCGAACTCCTGTGCCGGAATCTGGTCCTGCACCCACTCGATGCGGTCGCGGACGGTCTCCGGCGATTCGACGAGCGTGTTCTGGCCGTCGACGAGGCCGAGCGCGACGCTGTCTTTCGTACCGTACTCGTTGACGTTGTACAACGTCTGGTCGCGGTCGCCCGACACCACGTCGAAGCCGATGGCGTCGACGTCGGCGTCCATCAGGTGCGCGTACACTTTCTCCTCCAGCGCGCCCCAGTAGCTGTGGACGACCACGTCGGCGTCCGTCGCGGCGGCGACTGCGTCGACGGCCTCGCTCGCTCGCGCGTCGAGGCCGTCACCGGGCGCGTTCTCGACGAGCGACGGCTCCAGCAAGAACAGCGTCTCGTGCTCGGGGAACGCCTCGACCTCGCCGGCGAGGAACTCGGCCACGGCGTCCAGGAACGCCGCCTCGTCGCCGTAGTGCTCGTCGGTCGCGAGGTCGGAAAGCGAGTACGGACCGGGCAGGACCGCCTGCAGCGAGTCGTCGCCGTCGAGCAGCTCCGTCGTCGCTTTCAGCTCCGCCGCCACGTCGCCGGAGAAGCCGAGTTCGTCGACGACTCGCGGGTCGCGGTAGAAGTTGTTGTTGTCGTAGTAACGGACGATGCCGCCCGTCTCGACGCTGTCGTGGACGGTCAGCGGGTGCGCGAGGTTGTCGTCCCAGCGGAGCTGCCCCTCGACGACTCGGTCGAGGTTCGCGTCCCGCTGGTCGGCGACGACTTCTTCGCGCGCCTGCTCGTACGCGTCGATGATTTCGGGCCCCTCGTCGCCGCTGATGAGGTCGCCTTTCTGGTGGCCTTTCAACTCCGAGAGCCGCTGTTTCGCCCAGTCGGGCAACGGATACAGCCCCGGCGTCGTGGCTACGAGTTCGGTCATCACTCGTGGCTAAGAAATGCCGACGCTTAATATTTGCTAATGAAGAAAATGCCCAAGAGTTATCTCGGCGCGACGGTCCGACGCGAGTCAGCCGACGAGTCGGAGAATCGACAGCGTCTCGAAGGGGTAGGACTCCTCGGCGGCGACGTCGACGTCGAATCCGCGGCTCTCGGCGCGCTGGACCACCTCGTCGTAGCCCGAGAGACTGCTCACGAGCAGGAGTGCCTGCCCGCCCGAGGCGAGCACTCGACCGACACCGTCGACGAACGGGTCGATGAGCTCTCGGCCGGACTCGCCGCCCGACAGCGCGACTTCCATCCAGTCGCCCCACTCGTTGTCGGGGTCGGTGGGGAGGTAGGGAGGATTGAACAGCACCGTGTCGAACGCGCCGTCGGCGAACGGCGAGAAGAGGTCAGCGCGGACGACGTCGAACCCGTCTCCCCCCTCGTCTCGCAGGTCGTCCGCCCGCGCCTTCGCCTGCCGGCAGGCGTGGGGGTTGAGGTCGGAGGCGACGACGTCGGCGTCGGTCTCGGCGGCGACTTTCGCGGCGACCCAGCCCGACCCGGTGCCGACTTCGAGCGTCCGCCCGCGGGCGTGTTCGACCGCGGCTTTCGCCAGCAGCCCCGAGTCTTCCGCCGGTTGATACACGTGGGTTTCGACGCCGCGTCGGTCGGCCAGCGAGTCGCGGGTCGTCTCCGGTTGTTCCTCGTCGTCGTTCACTGGTTCTCACCCCCGCCGTTCTCTCTCGGGCCGGCGCTCTCGCCGCCGTCGGCGCTGGCCTGCATCGACCGCGACTCTCCGGCGAGTTCGAGACCGCCCGCCGGTCCCCGACCCATCAGTTCGCGCACCGGGAACGGGATGTCGATACCCTCCTCCTCGTAGGCGGACTTCACCGCCGAGATGACCGCCGTCCGGGTGCGCCACTTGCGGCGCGCGCTGGGGTTGTCTATCCAGACGCGGACGCCCAGGATGACCGCCGAGTCGCCGAACTCCTTGAGCACGACCTGCGGAGACGGCACCGTCAGCACGTCGTCGAGACCCTTCACGGCTTCGTGCGCGACTTCGGCGGCGTGGTCCGCGTCCGCGTCGTAGTCGACACCGACGTCGACTTCGATGCGGAGTCGGCCTTTCCGGGTCCGGTTGACGATGGGTTTCGCGCTCACGTCGTCGTTGGGTATCATCACGTACTCGCCCGCGAACGTCTGGAGTCGGGTCGTCACGATGGAGATGTCGGTGACGATGCCCTCGCTGTCGCCGATTTCGACCCAGTCGCCGATCTCGAACGGGCGCGAGAACATCAACACGAACCCCGCCAGCACCGACCCGAGCGTCTGGCGCGCGGCCATCCCGACGACGATGCCGAGAAAGCCGGCACCGACCAACAGGTTGCCGATGTCGTTGGTCATGAGGCCGATGACGACCAGCCCGACGAGCGAGTAGATGCCGACCTGCGTCAGCCGAAAGAGGATCTCGCGCTGGTGTTCGGTGATGTCGCTCGTCCCGGCGAGTCGCTGGATGAGGCGGCCGATGAACCCGGTCAGCGCGTAGGCGGCCCCGATGAGGATGAACGCGAGCGCGACTTTCGGGAGCATCTGCGTCAGGTCGAGGGTCGCGTACGCTCGCCGTAGCTCCCTCGTCAGACCCCACGTTCCGACGAGGACGACGATGCCGATAGTCGAGACGAGCGCGACGACGCCCGAGACGAACAGCTCCGAAGCGTTCCACCCTCGGTCCTCGGCCCACTCGTGCGCGCCGCGTCTGAACGCGAGCAGCGCCACCGAGATGACGATTGTGACGAGAATCTGCGCCTCGGGGTACGGTTCGGCGTTCGCCAACCACGGAATCAGTCCCCGCCAACTCGGTTCCTCCGCGACGAGGACCCACGCGTTATCCATCGCCACCCCTGCGGAACTCGGACGCGATGGCGGCGAGTTCGGCGAACTCCTCCGGCGTCACCTTCCCCGCTCGCTTGCGAAGCAGTTCTTCGGGCGCGGCGTCGACGACGGCGTCGGGGTCCGACAACCCCGAGATGTGTGCCGTGTTCCGGATGCCGTTTCGGACCGTCTTGCGACGCTGGGTGAAGACCGCCTTCACGAAGTCCAGGAAGAACTGTTCGTCGTCGACGTCGTAGTCGGGGTCGCGCGGCGTCAGGCGGACGATGGCGCTGTCGACGGCCGGCGGCGGGGAGAACGCCGTCGGCGGCACGGGTTCGACAAGCTCCGCTTCGGCGTAGTGCTGCGTACTCACCGAGAGGCGGCCGTACTCGGGAGTGCCGGGTTCGGCGACCATCCGGTCGGCGAACTCCTTCTGGAACATCAGTACCATCGGCCGCTTCTCCGGCAGCAGTCGGAACGCAATCTCGCTCGAGACGCCGTAGGGGAGGTTCGCCACGCAGGCGGTGAACTCGGGGAGGTTGACGTTGAGCGCGTCCCCTTCGACGACCGTCAACCGACCCGCTTCGGCCTCCTCGCGGAACTCCCGTTCGAGAAACGCGGCGAACGTCGGGTCGCGCTCGACGACGGTCACGCGCTCGGCGACGGCCAGCAGCCGGTCGGTCAGCGCGCCGGGACCGCCGCCGATTTCGAGGACGTGGCTCGTGTCGGTCCCCTCGGGGAGGTAGTCGGGGATGCGGTCGAGCACGCGGTCGTCGACCAGAAAGTGTTGGTCGTGGTCGGGGTCGCCGCGGACGCCGGCCCGTCGAATCAGGGCGTCCGGGTTGCGTCGCTGCGAACTGTGGGACTCTCCGTCCGACCCAGTCATTGGGCGGCTTTCACGCCCGACGTGGGTAAAGTTCCCGTTCCGGTCCGCGGTTCTCGGCCCCTTGCGGCGTTCGGTGAGGGGCCGCTGACGCTCTCAGCCGTTCGACCGGCGAACGAACGCCTTGTACTTCAGGTCCTCGTCGCGGAGCTCCTCGATGATTCGCTCCGCGAGCACCTCCTTGGGTCGGTGGAGACCCGAGACGCGCTCTTGGAGGTCCTCGAAGCTATCGAACGGCTGTCGTTTCCGCTGTTCGAGGATGTTGTTTCGCAGCGTCTTGCCGATGCCGGGGAGAAGGTCCAACTGGTGGAGGCGAATCGTGATGGGTTGGGCGTCGTTGTAGAACTCGACGAAGCGCTCCTCGTCGCCGTCGATGATGTCGGCGACGACGTACTCCAGTTCGTTGACCGCGCTGTTCGAGAGGTCACCGTACTCGACGGTTCGGATGCGCTGGATGTGCTCTCGCGCCGAGTTCGGTTCGATGGCGACGCGGTCACCGATACTCACGTCGGCGTCGTCGTCGAAGGTGAGCTCGACGAGCCGAAACTGTTTCTCGCCGAGCGCGTACGCTATCGGCTGTTTCTGGTACCTCGGGCGGTCGTCGTCCGACCTCCCGTACGGGAGGTAGTCGAGGACGACTGCGTACTGCGGTCGACTCTCGGCTTCGTCGTCACCGCGTTCGGAACCAGACATAACGAACGTGTACGGTGACGGGCTATTTAAAAATAGGCCGGCTACGCGTACTTGGCGACGATGTCGAGAATGTCATCGAGTTCGTCGCCGGAGAGCGCGTAGCGCTGCTGCGCGTAGACGGCGCGGAGTTCGTTGCGGTCCTGCGGGAGAAGGTCGGCGATCTTGAACGCGGTCTGTTCGTCGACTTTCTCCAGTTCGAGCAGCTCTTCGACGAGTTCGCGCGACTCCTCCGGGTCGAGGACCGCAAAGCGATTGACGTGCTCGATAGAACGCGCCAACTCGTAGCGGAGCTCGCGCTCCTCGTCGGCCGCTCGCTCCGCTTCGACCTCTTGGAGCAGCGGCTTTACCTCCGAGATGGTGAGGTACTCCTCGTCGAGCTTCTCTTTGAATATCGTCATCCTACTTCTGCGCGCGGAGGTGCGCCGGACGGGTGATGACCGTCTTCGCCTTTCCACCGTCGTTGATCTCGACCTTGAACGCGCGGCCCTGTTTACCCAGGACTTCGCCGGTGTGGCCGTTGAAACGCGGGTGGAATCGACCTTTGCGGACGCTCGGGTCGATGTTGAGGTGGACTTTCTGTCCCTCCTCGAACTCCTGAATCGCGCGCTGCGGCGGGGAGGTCCCGCGCTCTCGCGGATGGTTCGTCAGCTTGCCTCTCGTGCTTCCCTTGAGTGGACCGTTCGAACTCGGCATGGTCGTGGAGTGGGTTACTCACGGTCGGATTATAAAAGACACGTTCCCGCGCCGCGGAAGAGTAAGAGTAACACGCCCGTACGAACAGACCTCCGTATGGACGACAGTTCGGAGCCACGAATCGAGACGCGCGCGATTCACGACGGACAGGAACCCGATTCCGAGACGGGGGCGCTGATGACGCCCATCTACGCCAACTCGACGTATGAACAGGACGCGCCGGGCGAGCACCGCGGCTACGAGTACTCGCGGACGGGCAACCCGACGCGGACGGCCCTCGAAGAGAACCTCGCCAGCCTCGAAGGCGGCGCGCACGGCCGGTGTTTCTCCTCGGGAATGGGCTCGATAAACACCGTGATGAACCTGCTCGAATCCGGCGACCACGTCGTCACCGGCGACGACGTCTACGGCGGAACCCACCGCATCTTCACGCAGGTGTACGAGCAGTACGACGTGGAGTTCGACTTCGTCGACACCACCGACCACGACGCCGTCGCCGGCGCGATGCGCGAGGAGACGAAGCTGCTGTGGGTCGAGACGCCGACGAATCCGCTCATGCGCGTCAACGACATCGCGGCGCTCGCCGACATCGCGCACGACAACGACGCGCTCTGCGCCGTCGACAACACCTTCGCGACGCCGTACCTCCAGCGCCCGCTCGAACACGGCGCGGACGTCGTCAGCCACTCGCTGACGAAGTATCTCGGCGGCCACTCCGACGTGGTCGGCGGCGCGCTCGTCACCGACGACGAGGAACTTGACGAGCGGTTCGGGTTCTATCAGAACAGCGTCGGCGCGACGCCGAGTCCGTTCGACTGCTTCCTCGTCCTCCGCGGGACGAAGACGCTCCCCGTCCGGATGGACCGCCACTGCGACAACGCCCGCGAGCTCGCTCAGTGGCTCGACGACCACGAGGCGGTCGACCGGGTCTACTACCCGGGACTCGACTCGCACCCGCAACACGACGTCGCCGCCTCGCAGATGGACGACTTCGGCGGCATGCTCAGCTTCGAGTTCGACGGCACGCTCGACCAGGCGAGCGCGGTCGTCTCGAACACCGAGGTGTTCACGCTCGCCGAGAGCCTCGGCGGCGTCGAGAGTCTCATCGAACAGCCCGCACCGATGACCCACGCCGCGATTCCGCGCGAGGAGCGCGTCGCCGCCGGCCTCACCGACAGTCTCATCCGCGTCAGCGTCGGCATCGAACACGTCGACGACCAGAAGGCCGACTTCCAGCAGGCGTTCGACGCGGCGCTCGACTGACGCAATCTGCTGTCGGCACCGAAGGGTGCGATACGTCGAAGTACACCCTCCTTCCTCGATATCGGTCCGTACTGCGAGTACGTACGCTAACGCGATACGTTCCGCGTTACCTTATACCATGAAACTCGTACACTTCCTTATGGTACAAGAGACAACCTCACTCACAGACTCGCTGACTCCCGACGCCGAAGCACAGTCGGAATCGTCACCAACCGAACCGGGCGACGTCCACGCCAGGTGGGATTCGAGCGCCAAAGCCGAGATGTTCGGATTCGGCGTCGTCATCGGACTGCTCCTCGGTTCGATGCTCGGACTCGCCCTCGCGGCGCTGTTCCCGGCGTTCGGCGGACAACTGCTGATCTTCGGCATCGGCGTCGGAGGAGGACTCGGCGTCCTCGCCGGGGTCGCACTGAAGGAGTACGGAGAACGCGACGCGGTCGGAGAGGCGTAGTCACTCGACGCTCGCTGTCGACTTCCAGGTAGTGGACGTCTCCCGGACAGACACCACTCTTCGAACGCTCGACTCGAACGAACCTCGGGCTCTGGTGGCGAACAGACGGCACACCGATTCCCACGACTCGCGGAGCGGCGCGCCGTGCACCCGCCTCGACCGCTCCGTGACGACTCGTCAGCGCATGGGATGTCTGGCCCCGTCTTCGCTGATAAGCGTTCGTCGCAGTACGGTAGTCGCTGTGGACGGTAGCGGTCGCTCGTAGCGGTGCTGCCGGCGAACGAGAATCCGGACCGCGAGCGGGACCGTCAAGCCGCACGAACGGCTTTCTAGTCCAGATTTTTGCAAGCGGGGGTGTGCGGAGCGCACCCTCCGCAGTAAAAAGGTGGGTCTTAGATGCGACCGACGTTCTCGACGGCGACGCTCTCGACGCCGTCGACGTTGCTGAACGATTCCTCGATGGCCTCCGTGCCGCCGGCGTCGTCGGGGACGATGACCGTCGGCAGGAGGGCGACGAGACCGAATGCAACTTCGTCGCGCTCGAAGCCGTTGATCTTCCCGCCCTCGGGCAGCGCGTCTTCGAGACGCTCCTGCAGTTCGTCGAGGTCGATCTCGGGGCTCTGCGGCATGACTTTCATCTTGGCTGCGACTTTCCCCATGATTACGGCCCCATGAACCCGCAGTCCGGGCACTCGTAGAGGTTGCTCTGTTTGCGGCACTTCGCGCATCGGTAGATGGTCAGCCCGCAGTCCGGGCACTTGAACGACGCCGCGCTCATCCCGGCGATGTTGATGCCACAGGAGACGCACTGTCGCTCCTGTCGCTGTTCCGACTGGCTCATACCCAGACAAACCCGGCGACGACTTTTAACGATTGTCTTTCATTCCCGGTTCGTCGCCCGCCGCAGACCGCCGGACGGTGTGCGGATGCGACTCAAACGCCCAGAACGAGCGGACCGACGAGGACGCCCATCAGGTGGACGCGCCGCGTACGGAGTCGCACCGGAACGAGGCCCACGAGCGAGGCGACGACGAAAACCCCGACGCCGACGAGACCGGCGAACAGCCACGAGAGCGCGACCAGGAGAACGAGTATCGTCGCCGAGACGACGGCGTAGTTCGTCCGCCCGACCACGCGGAGATAGCTGTCGCCGACGACCACGACGAGCACGAACCCCGCGAGCGCAGCGAGAGCGGTCGTCGCCAACAGCGCGGGGAGGGCCCCCGCACCGACGCCACCGCCGCCGTCTTCGAGTGCGACCATCACGCCGGTCCGCGGCGTCCCGAGCGTGACGAGGGCGAACAGCGCAAAAACCGTGTTCGACGTGTTGGCACCACTCGACGCGACGAGAAACTCGCGCGCGCCCTCGTCGTCGACGTCCGGCACGAGCGGCAGCGACAGCACCGACGCGACAGCAGCCGATACGCCCGGTAGATATCCGACGAACGCGCCCGCGAGCGACCCGGCCCCGGCGGTCCAGCCGACCTCCCGACCGGAGAGCGCAAGCGCCGCGTCGTCCTGCGGCGGGACGCCTGCACCGTCGAACGCGTCGAGTAGCACCGGCGCGCCGAACAGCCCCGAGAACAGCGGCGCGAGCATCCCGCCGAGCGCCAGCGGTGCCTCGGGTTCCAGATCGAGCGTCGAGACGCCGAGAGCGGACGCGAGGACGAAACAGAACGCGCCTGCGAGCGCCGCACGACGGGACGGTTCGGTGACGAACAGGAGCAAGACGACGGCCGAGAGAACGACCGGAAGGTACGCCCGGACGACCGGATACGCCTCCGTCATCAGCCACGTCACCGGCAGCGCGAGCGGTACCGCCAGCGCGACGGCGAGTACGCTACCCAACGCGGAGAGTCTGAGCGCCTCCCGCCCTCGGCCGGCGACGACGAGGCGGTGACCGGGTAGCGCCGTCGCCGCCATCGCCGGGTCGGGAACGCCGAGCGCGAGCGCCGGCACCACGTCGAGAAACGTGTGGACGACGCCGGCGGCGAGAATCGCCGCACCGACGGCGGTCTGCGACCCCGGAAGCGTCGGGCCGACCGCCGCCAGCAGTAGCGCGAAGTTGTTCGCGTGGACGCCCGGTACGAGTCCGCTCACGGTGCCGAGGCAGACGCCGCAGACGGCGAACAGCAGTAACTCCGCCGTCGGCGCGAGCGCGAGCGTCGGGCGAACTGAGGGGACGAGTCCGACCGCGAGCGGGTCCATCCCGGTGAGTTGGTCCCGTCTTCGGATTTAAACGGTCGCGTGATGCTCGGCTGACGAACGCGGTGTGTGCGAGAGTGAGCGGTCGCTCGCCGGTCGAGTGGCCAAAAAACGCGGGATGTAGTCGTCGAAGCGAGGCGGCGGAGTCGGCTGACGCGTCCGGTTTAACCGAACAGGTTGCCGAGACCCTCGCCGGAGGCCTCGTCGTCTTCTTCGTCCTCTTCGGCTTCGGCCTCGTCTTCCTCGGCCTCGTCTTCGTCGACGGTGTCGAGTTCTTCGCTGTCGGCGGAGCCACCGGCGGGCGCGGCGGCGGGTGCCGCGGCGGCCGTCTCGATGGCGTCCTCGATGTCGACGTCCTCCAGCGCGGCGACGAGCGCCTTGACGCGGGATTCCTCGACGTCGACGCCGGCGGCTTCGAGCACCGCGGTGACGTTGTCTTCGTTGATTTCTTCGCCCGTTTCGTTCAGGATGAGAGCTGCGTAAACGTATTCCATTGTTGTGTTCTCCGTTAGTGTTGATTAGCCGAACATCGCGCCGAGTGCGTCGCCGCCGTCGTCGTCGTCGTCGTCGTCGTCGGCGTCTTCCTCGGCCGCCTGGTCGGCGTCTGCGTCTTCTTCGTCAGGCGATTCCTCCTCGGCGGACTCCTCGGCGGGCGCTGCGGGCGCTTCCACGCCGCGCAGTTCCTCCGGGAGCGCCTCTTCGTCGTCGATCTGCGCCGCGAGCGAGCGGAGCTGCGCGTCCGCCTTCGCGACGAGGTCCGGCACGAGGTCCGGTTCGGCGATAGCGGCGCTGATGCCGACGGCCTTCGCCTCGCTCGTCGCTTTGGCGATGAGCGTCGGCGCGGTCTGCGTCGTCGGGTAGACGGCGTTGACCGAGAGGTTCGTCGCCGCCGAGACGGCGGACTGGATGTCCGCGCGGTACTCGTCGACGTCGATGTCGAGGTCCTCGGGGTCGAACAGCGTACCCTCGGAGTAGACGGCGCGCAGGTCCAGCCCCACTTCCTTCGGCTCGATGCCGAGTTCGTTCAGGACGTTCGCGAGTTCGGCGCTGACTTCCTCGCCGGTTTCGAGGACGGTGGAGTCCTCGGTCACCTTGATGGAGCCGTCCATGATGCGCGCTTGCGCGCCCACCTGCTGGAGTTCGCCGACGAACGGACCCGGGTCGACACCCGTGTCACCCTCGGGGATGACGATGTCGTTGGGCGCGATTTCGCCCGCGTTGATGGGAGCGGGCGTCTTCGACGCTTCGAGCTGTTTGTACAGCCCGAACGGGTTGTCGTTCGTGCCGACGAGCGCGACCTGTCCGTCGATGTGCTCGACGAGGTCCTCGTAGCCGCTGTCGACCTGCTCGAGCGCGCGGACGAGCAGCGTGTTGCGGCTCATCCGCACGGCGGCGCTGCCGTGCAGTTCCCGCCGCATGTTCTGAAGCTGGCGGCTGGGAATGCCGGTGACGCCGACGACACCGACCGACGCGTAGTTCTCGACGAAGTCGACGAGTTCGTCGACCTCGTCCTGTTTCCACTGCGGGATCGTCTCCGTCTTGCGGACGGATTCGCTCTCGCTCATCCGGCCACCTCCACGGAGGGGCCCATGGTGGTCTTCACGTAGATGCTGTCGATGTTCAGCGGGCCTTTCTCGAGGTCGGCTTCGAGGCGACGTACGATGACGTCGATGTTGTCCGCGATCTCCTCGGCGGACATGCTGTCTGCGCCGACGCGCGTGTGGAACGTGCGTCGGTCGCGGCTGCGAAGCTGGACCGTGTTCTTCATTCGGTTGACGACCTCGACGACGTCGTCGTCGGGCTGCAGCGGCGTCGGCATCTTCCCTCGGGGACCGAGTACGGTACCGAGGTAGCGACCGATGTCCTGCATCATGTTGGCTTCGGCGACGAAGAAGTCCGTCTCGTCCGCCAAGTCCTTGGCGGCGTCGGAGTCGTCACCGAGCTCTTCGAGGTCGTTTCCGTCGAGAACGTCGTCTGCGACGTCCTCGGCGCGGAGCGCCGTCTCTCCCGTGGCGAACACCACAATCTGGGTGTCCTGGCCGGTTCCGGACGGAAGGACGATACTCTCGTCGACACGATTCGATGGGTCGTTGAGGTCTAAGTCGCGCAGGTTAACGGCGAGGTCGACCGTCTCGCTGAAGTTGCGAGCCGGTGCCTCGTCGAGCGCGCGAGAGACCGCTTGTACGATAGAGTCGTCTGCCATTATTCACCTCCGTAGTACGCAGGAACTGCTCCTACGGGTCAGTGAAACAGGCGTCTGCCTGTCTCACTGGAAGGTGGGTCATCGCGGACTTAAAAGCGTCGAAGCGAGAGTCGGCGCGTGTGAGGCGTTCGCAGTCGATAGCGGCCGTTCGGAGGGGCTCGACGTCGTCCGTCAGACCGTGGTCGGAGACGGCGACCGCGTGAACCTGTGCCGTTCGGTCGTTTCAATCGCGCTGCTGCTCTCTCTCTAACTGCGCGAAAAGGGCGTGAAGTGGAACTACGCCGTCTGTTCTTCCGCGAGCACACTCAGGCGTTCGCTCCGCTCACGCCTCAAGCGCTCGCTTCGCTCTGCTCGGCGAGCACGTCGTCGTACTCGCCGGAGTCGACGCGCTGCTTGAACGTACGGGCGTCCTCGCCCTCGATGGTGACGCCGAGGGTGACGCAGGTGCCGCCGACTTCCTTGGCGGCGTTCTTCACGTCGTACGCCAGCAGGTCCGTGCTCTTCTGCTCGGCGATCTTCTTGACCTGCTCGACGGAGAGGTCGGCGACGAACTCCGACTGCGGCGTCCCGCTGCCGGAGTCGAAGCCCGCCTCGTCTTTGATGAGCGCCGTCGTCGGCGGCACACCGACGGAGATCTCGAACGAGCCGTCGTCCTCGTACTCGACGGTGACGGGGACTTCCATGCCGTCGAACGCGTCGGTCTGGTCGTTGATTTCCTGTACGACGGCCTGCACGTCCACCGGCGTCGGGCCGAGTTCCGGGCCGAGCGGCGGTCCGGGGTTGGCCTGCCCGCCGGGGACGAGCACTTCGATAGTTCCAGCCATATCCCGAATATTCCCGCGGCGACTTTTAACGATTGTCTTTCGGCCGCAGACGGTGTGAGGGCGTCACACGCGGGAGGCGGGGTGGGCGGGGAACCGAAGAACTGTCGTCGGCCGCGTTCCGTGTCCGTCGGTCACACACCGGACTCGAAACCGACGATGTGCGATTTCGGTTCGCGCGACCCCCATCTGGCCCGCCACAACGTCTAAGTTCGTCCTCGTCGGATTATCTACAGCTATGGGAGACTTCACACTATTCGAGGTTCACTTGCACGACGGATTCAGCTTCAGCCCCACCAATACCGCACCCATGTTCACAGGCGAGAAAGGCGACGCCGACGAACAGGGCGATTCGACCGGGGCGAAGGGAACAGTCTCGAAACTACTCGGCAAACGCGGAGGGGCCACGAGCGACGGCGGCACCAGCGACGCGGTCGACCAGATAGAGACGGCCGCCGACGTGGAGAACCGCGAGCGCAAGGCGCGCGACGAGTCGGCGTCGGACGCCACCGAGGAGGCGGACGAGGACGCGAGCGACTCCGGTAACGGCGGTAAACTGCTCCTCTCGCTCGTGTTAATCGTCGTCATCGCGGCGGCCGCCAAGAGCCTGATGGGCGACGACGCCGGTTTCGACGAACTCGAAGAGCTGGACGAACTCAGCGACGAAGCCTGAGCGAAGGCGTCGCCGGCGAGACGTTCCCGCCGGCGCGACACCCTCACACGAAGCGTTTTCTGCCGTGCCCACAGAGTACCCGTATGAATCTCTATCGTAGCGTCCGGGCCGTCGCGGGTGCGTCCGGAACGGGCGTTATCGACTGGGACGCGGTCGCAGACGCCGCGAAAGCCGCCACCGACCCCGGCAGTCTCGACCTCTCGACGGCAGAACGAACGGGCTACGCCGAGGACGTGCGCGACGCTCGCAGCCGCCTCCGGACGGTCGGCGACGTCGAGTTCGAACTCCCCGAGGCCATCGAAGTCCAGAACCGCCACCACTGGATAGACGCCAACATCCGCACGTTCGAGCGCGTGATGCGCCCGCTGGAGGAGCGCGCCGACGGTATCTTTCCCGGCGTCGCCCGCACGCTCAACACCGGGACGATGTCGTTCATGCTCTCGTTTCTCGGCAGCAACGTCCTCGGCCAGTACGACCCGCTCCTCCTCGCGGAGGGCGACGACGACCACGGCCTCTACTTCGTCCACCCCAACATCCGGAAGGTCGCCGACCAGTTGAACGTCGATTACCCGCGCTTTCGCCGCTGGATCGCGTTCCACGAGGTGTCGCACGCCGCGGAGTTCGGCGCGGCCCCGTGGCTCTCGGGCCACCTCGAATCCCGGATGGAGCGCGGCGTCGACGCGCTCACCGAGGGGAGCATCGACCGCGAGGCGTTCCGCGAACTCGACACGGCGATGACGGCCGTCGAGGGCTACGCGGAACTGCTGATGGACCGCGCGTTCGACGACGACTACGAGGACCTCCGGCGGAAACTCGACGCGCGCCGTCGCGGCGGCGGTCCGCTGGCGCAACTCGCGCGACGCCTCCTCGGCCTCGGACTCAAGCGCCGTCAGTACGAGCGCGGCGCGCGCTTCTTCGAATCCGTCGCCGAGGTCCGCGGCGTCGCTGCCGCCAGCAAAGTCTGGGAGAAACCGGAGAACCTCCCGACCGACGAGGAACTCGACGACCCCGGGCTGTGGCTGGCGCGCGTCGACGCCTGAGAGCCGACTCTCGCCTCCGCGACTCGCCACCGACGCTGCCGTCGATGCACGAACGTTCTTCACGCTCTTCTCGCTACTGTCACTCATGAGTGACGACGACGAGACGCCGCCGTACCGACGACCGGAACTCGACACCGCCGAGCGCGTTTCGGACCTCCTCGACCGGATGACCGTCGAGGAGAAGGCCGGCCAACTCGCCGGGACGTGGGGCGGCCACCTCCGCGAAGCGCAGACGTTCGAGGACATCGCGGACGCGGTCCGCAACCACCACCTCGGCGTCGCCGCGCCGTTCGGTTGGGCCGCGCCGCTGGCGACCGACCCGACCGAAGTCGCCGAGATAGCGAACGACCTCCAGCGCGTCGCCCGCGAGGAGACGCGACTCGGGATTCCGCTGCTGTTGAACGTCGACGCGGTCCACGGCCACGCCTACGTCGCCGACACCACCGTCTTCCCGAACGGACTCGGCGCTGCGGCGACGTGGGACCCCGAGCTAATCGAAGCCGGTGCGGAAATCACCGCGAAGGAGATGCGCCGAACCGGCGCACACCAGAACTACTCGCCGACCTGCGACGTGGGACGAGAGCCCCGATGGGGGCGCATCTTCGAGACGTTCGGCGAGAGCCCGCTGCTCTGCGCGACGATGGCCGCGGCGAAGATTCGCGGCTACCAGGAGAGCGACGAACCGGTCCTCGCCACGGCGAAACACTTCCCGGCGTACAGCGAACCCGAGCGCGGCGAGGACGCCTCGCCCGTCGACGTCTCCGAGTACAAGCTCCGAAACACGTTCGTCCGACCGTTCGAGGACGCGCTCGACGCGGGCGTCGACTCCGTGATGCCGAGCTACAACTCCGTCGACGGCGAGCCCTCCCACAGTTCCCGCCGGGTTCTCACCGGCCTGCTCCGCGACGAGCTGGGGTTCGAGGGTCACGTCGTCTCCGACTGGAACGGCGTTCGCCAGCTCGCCGACGACCACAAAACGGCAAAGAACCAGCGCGACGCCGTCCGACAGGCGCACGCCGCCGGACTCGACGTGGCCTCCGTCGGCAGCGTCGAACACGCCGAGAACCTCGCCTCGCTGGTCGAAGCCGGCGAACTCGACGAGGAGACGCTCGACGCGAGCGTCCGCCGCGTCCTCGAACAAAAGTTCGAACTCGGCCTCTTCGAAGAGCCCTACGTCGACGCCGACGAGGCGAGCGACTCGGTCGGCACCGACGACCACCGCGAGCTGGCGCGCGAGGCCGCCCGCGCCAGCGTGACGCTGCTGAAAAACGACGGCGTCCTCCCGCTGTCGGGCGACGAGGAGGTGTTCGTCGGCGGGCCGAACGCCGACGACATCGTCCACCAACTCGGCGGGTGGAGCGTCCTCGACGCCGACGACGCCGCGGGCGAGACGATTCTGGAGGCGCTCCGCGCGAAGAGCGAGGACCACGGCGCGAGCGTCACCTACGAACAGGGAGCGACGCTCAACGAGACGCTCGATTTGGATGCCGCCGCCGAGAAGGCGGCGGAGGCCGACGTGGCGGTGTTGGCGCTCGGCGAGGGCTGGTACCTCCACGAGTTCGGCCCCGCCGCGCAGGCGGGCGTCGAGACCGGCGAGTGGCCGACGCGCTCGGAACTCCGGCTGTCGGAAGCCCAGCGCGAACTCGCCCGCCGCGTCCACGAGACCGGGACGCCGGTCGTCGGCGTGCTCGTCACCGGCCGCCCGCTCGCCGTCGAGTGGCTCGACCACAACGCCGCGGGTCTGCTGATGGCTTACTACCCCGGCACCGAGGGCGGCCGCGCCGTCGCCGAGACGCTGTTCGGCGAGAACGACCCGCGGGGGCGACTCCCCATCTCGGTGCCGCGGTCGACCGGCGACCTGCCGCAGCACCACGACTACCTCGCGCACCCGCGGCCCATCGGCGACGACGAGCACCCGCCGTCGTACGACCCGCTGTACGAGTTCGGGCACGGACTGAGCTACACGACGTTCGAGTACGACGAGGTCGCCGTCGAGCGCGCCGAAATCGGCGAGGAAGGCGAACTCGACGTGACGGCCACCGTCTCGAACACGGGCGACCGACCGGGCACCGAGACGGTCCACGTCTACGCCCGCCAGGAGGTGAGTTCGCGCGTCCGCCCCGAGCGCTGGCTGGTCGGCTTCGGGCAGGTGTCGGTCGACCCCGGCGAGTCGGCGTCGCTCACGGTGTCGATTCCGGCCGAGGAGTTCGGCTTCTACAAGCCCCGCGAGGGTCGCGTCGTCGAGTCCGGCGAGTACCGGGTGTTCGTCGGCGACGACGAGGCGTCGTTCGAGGTCGCGGAGTAGCGGCGGGCCGAGTCGCGCGACGCGACGGAGCGTCGCTCAGTTGCCGCCCGGTTTCCCCTTCGAGTCGTCGTTGCCGCCGTTGCCGCGACCGCCGTTGCCGCGACCACCGACGACGCGGACCGTCGCCTCGCCGCGAACCGGCGTGCCGTCGTCCGTCTCGCCGACGAGGACGAGCGTCTCCGTCTCCGCGCCGACGCCGGTCTCCTGCGTCCGGAAGTGGTATCTTCCGCCTTCGTGCCCGCCGTGCGCCGGCGCTGCGCCCTCACCGTCGTCGACGCGTTCC